>NZ_JBWQPU010000007.1:0-204065 GCF_056620325.1 Psychrobacillus sp. Z3-81 | reverse complement strand
GATGTCATGTTTGTTTTGCGATATGTTTCAATCGCTGTATATCTTGACGTTTTGCATGTTCAGTTTTCAATGTTCATCGTGTTGCCAAGTCGTTATTACCTCTCGGCGACTTCTATATATTATCAAGGATTTTTATATAAGTCAACACCTAAATCAAATAAAATAGTAAACTTCTTTTTAAATCTTAAAGATGTCTATGTCGAGTTTATTTTTCTAACGAGAAAGCTATTCAGAGAGAAAAGATAAATAGATTAAACTTAATAACACAACAAATGATATTGTAAAATCTCACATGTTTTTTAAAAACCTTGGATTCGATACTTCGATTAGAGGAACAGAGTCTAACCCATACATTATTTTCTTTAAAAATAAAGGAACGAGGATTGCTTTGTATCCTAAAGAGGAGCTAGCTAGAGATATAAACAAAGAAAATCCACCTGCTACGCTAAATGGCTTTGCAGGGATAACATTAGCTTATAATGCAAAATCAATGGAAGAAGTAGATGATATTTTAAACAGAGCTCGTTTGTCAGGTGCAACAATTCAAAAAGAGCCTAAAAAGAATGATTGGGGAGGTTATGGAGGATACTTCACAGACCTTGACGTCTATTATTGGGAGGTTGCTTACGGAGAGGATTGGGAATTTGATGAATCGAACATGTTAATTATTACAGAACAATTCTCAACTGAATGATAAGACAGCAAAATACAATAATTAAAAGTTATATATGAAACCCCCCCTCTTTGATTAGAGGGGGACCTAATTGATTACTCTAATAAACTTCCACTATACTTTGAAAGTATGCATTTACATTTAAGATCCATCATTACTTGATTCCAATATAATAAGACATCGTAAAGATATTAATCCAGTATACTCTCAATGTGTAGTCCTCGGTTAGCAGCTAAATCTAAAATTTCTCCAGATTCCTTCATACGTACCATTGGCCTCATTGGAGAATCTCGATGGAAAAATACAATCTCACCGACTTCTCCATTAGATAATCTAACTCCTGTAGAAATAGGCAAATCACATACTAATGATATTAAAGCATTCACCACTTCGAAATTATATTTCCCGAACTCTTCTTCTTTAATCATCTCTAGCACCTTAAAAGAAGAAGTTTTAGCACGGTATAGTCGCTCAGATGTCATTGCATGATAGACATCTGCAATAGCTATAATTTGAGAGTAAATAGATATTCCCTCTGATTTTTCTCCCTTGGGATAACCGCTTCCGTCCAGTCTTTCATGGTGTTGAAAAATAGCTAGTTTCATCTCTGGCTTTAAAAGCGGACTGTCCTTAATTAACTGAAAGCTAAAAATTGTATGCTTCTTTATTTCGGAGAATTCCTGCTCCGTTAAAGGAGTTTTCTTTTCTCTAATCTTACTATCTATCCTCGCCATTCCAACATCAGCTAACAGTCCTGCAGTGGCAAGCTGATTGATTTGCCCTGCCGGGTAACCTAATTTTTTTGCGATTGCTCCTGCTAGGATACCTACCGCTATAGAATGGTGTGCTACATATTTGTCCATAGAAGAATAACTATTAAGTAGTGCATATATCTGTTTTTCTTCCATTACTTTTTCTATCAGGGGCATTACTATTTTTCTAAGCTTTGCCACATCTACCTTCATCCCAGTTTCCCATGCCGTAAATTCTAGGAAAAAGTTATTTACCGCTTTGTTATAGAGCTGGTTAAAATTCAAAGAGGGCTGCGATGATCTGCTATTGGAAGAATAGCTTTTCTCTCTTTTTAGATCTGCAAGCTCTTCCTCCGTTCGATTAAAAATATTTTCTACTAGGATAGGTACTTTTAATACATTAAACGCATTTAAAACTTCGATATGTTCTCTTTTTATCTTTGTGTTTTTGCGAAGTATTGGTGACTTAGTATTGACTAAGATATCCTCAGCCAAAATACTTCCTAATCTAACCTCTTCTAAGTTTTCTAGTAAATGCTCCATATTTTCCCCACTTATGAAATATTTTATCTTATTATACTAAAATTTCCGTTTTTAGTATATGTATAAAAGGGACCATCTAAAAAGTCATTTTTAGATGGTCCCTTTCCGACGAGAATGGTGGAATTTTGATGCTACGGCAGGAGCAAAACTACATAGCAGATATCCATAAAAAAAGGAAGGGCGCCTCATAAGTTATCTACTTATGGGACACCCCCTTTCTTTTATTCTTCAGAAGTTACTTCTTCATCGATGCCTTCCTCTGTAGATTCAGCATCTCCATCTGTTTCTTCTGCTTCTTCTTTTTCTACTTTTGCTACGGTTGAGATTAACTCTTCGTTCCCTAATCTCATCAGTCGAACTCCTTGAGTACTTCTACCAGTTACAGAAATATCATTTACATCCATACGTATTAACATACCATTGATAGTGATTAACATCAGATCTTCATCGCCAGAAACTGCCTTTACAGCAGATAAAGGACCGTTCTTATCGGTAATTTGACAAGTTTTCACTCCCATACCGCCACGGCTTTGCACACGGTATTCTGATTCAGGTGTTCGTTTTCCATAACCCTTTTCAGTAACAACTAGTATCTCTTGTCCTGGCTCAATGATTTCCATACCTACAACATAGTCATCATCTTTTAATCGGATACCTCTTACTCCACCAGCAGTTCTTCCCATTGAACGGATATCGTCTTCATTAAATCTAAGCAATTTACCTTCACGAGTTCCAATAATAATTTCTTTATTGCCATCTGTTAAGCGAACAGCGATTAACTCATCCTCTTCACGTAAAGAGATCGCTATTAAGCCATTAGAACGGATGTGGGCAAAACTTGAAACTGGTGTACGCTTGGTTACCCCTTGTTTTGTCGTAAAGATGAAGTAATTATCCTCTTCAAACGATGACATTGGAATCATAGCAGTTACCTGCTCATCTTTATCAATTTCTAATAGGTTGATAAGCGGAAGTCCTTTTGCAGTTCGTCCGAATTCAGGTACTTCAAACCCTCTTGCACGATAAACTTTCCCTTTATTTGTAAAGAATAAGATTGTATCGTGAGTAGATGTATACAATAAATGCTCAACGAAGTCATCCTCGTTAGTGCCCATTCCTTGTACACCACGTCCACCACGCTTCTGACTCTTATACGTATTTGCAGGCAAACGTTTTATATACCCTTTATTAGTTAAAGTAAGCACGGAATTTTCCATAGGAATTAAATCTTCGTCCTCTAGTATTTCTGCACCACCTGCAACTATTTCTGTTCTTCTTGCATCGGCATAACGTTCTTTGATTTCTTTTATTTCATCTTGAATGATTTCTATTACTCGATATTCATTCGCTAAGATGAACTTAAGCTCGTCAATCAACTTAAGAAGAGAGTTATACTCTTCTTCAATTTTATCTCGTTCTAACCCTGTCAAACGTTGTAGACGCATATCTAAAATTGCTTGGGCCTGTCTCTCAGATAAGTTGAAGCGCTCCATTAAACCATTTTTCGCTTCTTCCCCTGTTTGAGATCCTCGAATAAGGGCAATTATTTCATCAATATGATCAAGAGCAATACGTAAACCCTCTAAAATATGAGCGCGATCCTCTGCCTTATTCAACTCAAATTGTGTTCTACGACGAATAACTACCTTTTGATGCTCTAAATAATGATAAAGCATCTCTTTCAAATTCAGTACCTTTGGTTGATTGTCCACTAGTGCTAGCATATTTACACCAAAGCTAGATTGTAAAGCTGTTTGCTTATACAGGTTATTAAGTAAAACATGAGAGTTTGCATCCTTGCGAACCTCGATGACAATTCGCATACCATTTCGATCAGATTCATCTGCTAAATGTGTGATGCCATCAATCTTTTTATCACGTACTAACTCTGCTATTTTTTCAATTAAGCGAGCCTTGTTTACTTGATAAGGAAGTTCTTTTACAATAATGACTTCTTTTCCACTAGATTTTTGCTCAATTTCCACTTTGGCGCGTACTAATAATGAACCTCTTCCAGTTTCATAAGCACGACGAATACCGCTGCGCCCCATGATAATTCCCCCTGTTGGGAAATCAGGACCTGGGATAATGTTCATTAACTCATCCACTGTGATAGCTGGATTCTCTGATAGCGCCAGTACTCCATCGATTACTTCTCCTAGATTATGAGAAGGAATATTGGTAGCCATCCCAACCGCAATACCGGAAGCACCATTTACTAAAAGATTTGGATATCTACTTGGTAATACAACAGGCTCTTTCTCTTGGCCATCGTAGTTATCCTTATAATCGATTGTATTTTTATTGATATCTCTTAATAGCTCTAATGCTATTTTAGACATTCTGGATTCCGTATATCGCATCGCAGCTGCTCCGTCACCATCTACGGAACCAAAGTTCCCATGACCGTCTACGAGCATATAGCGATAACTAAAATCTTGTGCCATACGCACCATTGCCTCGTAAATAGAGGAGTCACCATGTGGATGATATTTCCCCATAACATCTCCTACAATACGGGCTGACTTTTTGTGAGGCTTGTCCGGTGTATTTCCTAACTCTTGCATTCCATACAGGATTCGACGATGCACAGGCTTTAGCCCATCACGAACGTCTGGCAAAGCACGAGAAACAATAACACTCATCGCATAATCAAGAAAGGAGGTTTTCATCTCATGACTAATATTTATTCCTCTTACACCTTTATTCGGTATTTCTGACATCCTAAAGACCTCCAATCACACACATTCTTATATATCAAGATTTTTCACGTATACTGCATTTTCTTCGATAAATTGTCTTCTTGGCTCTACTTCTTCACCCATCAGCTGCTCAAAGACTTTGTCAGCCTCCATGGCATTATCAAGATTAACTTGTAATAGAGTGCGAGCATCTGGATCCATTGTTGTTTCCCAAAGTTGGTCGGCATCCATTTCTCCAAGTCCTTTATAACGCTGGATATTTGGTTTAGAAGTTTTCGGTAGACGCTCAAGAATTTCTTTCAGCTGTTCATCATTGTAGCAATACTCTACATGTTTCCCTTGCTTCACCTGATAAAGAGGTGGTTGCGCAGCATACACATAGCCCGCTTCGATTAATGGTCTCATAAATCGGAAGAAGAATGTAAGTAATAACGTCCGAATATGAGCACCATCCACGTCCGCGTCTGTCATGATGATGATTTTATGGTATCTTGCTTTATCTAGTGTGAACTCTTCTCCTATTCCAGTACCAAGTGCCGTAATCATCGCGCGGATTTCAGCGTTTCCAAGAATTCGATCTAAACGAGCTTTCTCAACATTTAGGATCTTTCCTCGAAGCGGAAGAATTGCTTGGAAATGTCTATCACGACCAGATTTCGCTGAACCACCGGCAGAGTCACCCTCTACTATATAGAGTTCACTTTCAGAAGGGTTTCGTGATGAACAATCCGCTAGTTTACCTGGTAAGCTAGAAACTTCTAAAGCTGACTTTCTACGAGTAAATTCTCTCGCCTTTTTTGCAGCTAAGCGTGCTCTGGCCGCCATTAAACCTTTGTCCACAACTTTTCTAGCAATTTGCGGGTTTTCTAATAAAAAGCGCTCAAAGCCTTCAGAAAACAAGCTATTGGTAATAGCACTAACCTCTGAGTTCCCCAGTTTAGTTTTTGTTTGTCCTTCGAACTGTGGATCTGGATGCTTAACAGAAATAATCGCTGTAAGTCCTTCTCTCACGTCATCTCCAGATAAATTTGCCTCTGATTCTTTAAGAAGGCCATTTTTTCTAGCATAATCGTTTATTACACGAGTAAGGGCCGTTTTAAAGCCGGACTCATGCGATCCACCCTCATAGGTATTAATGTTGTTAGCGAAAGACAGGATATTAGAAGAATAGCCTCCGTTATATTGCATAGCTATTTCTACAGATATTCCATCCTTTTCACCTTCTACGAAGATAGCTTCCTCTGTAAGAGGCTCCTTAGATTTATTTAAATCCTCTACATAAGATTTAATACCGCCCTCATATAGATATGTCTTCGATTGCTCTTGACCTTCGCGCTCATCAGTAATCGTAATAGAAAGCCCACGATTTAAATAAGCTAGTTCACGTACACGATGAGCAAGAATATCGTATTCATATACGGTGGTTTCTGTAAATATTTCAGCATCTGCTTTGAATCTTGTAGTAGTACCAGTATCTTCGGCATCTCCAATAACTTCTAATGGAGAAATAACTGCTCCACGTTTAAATTTGATGCTATGCATTTTTCCTTCACGCTTAACGTATACTTCTGTATATTCGGATAGAGCGTTAACAACAGATGCACCTACGCCATGAAGACCGCCTGATACCTTGTAGCCTCCGCCACCAAATTTACCGCCTGCATGGAGCACAGTCATAATTACCTCTACCGCAGGTTTACCCATTTTCTCTTGAATATTTACTGGGATTCCGCGTCCATTGTCTTCTACGCGAATCCAGTTATCTTTTTCAATTGTCACGATAATATGATCGCAGTAACCTGCAAGTGCTTCATCAATACTGTTATCTACTATTTCCCAAACTAAGTGATGAAGACCTTTTCCGCTTGTTGTCCCAATATACATCCCAGGACGCTTACGAACAGCTTCTAGTCCTTCCAACACTTGTATCTGGTCTGCATCATAAGATGGTTGTAATTCTTTTTCCTCCATAGTCAACTTGCTCACCTACTCTTTCACTTCTATCATTGTGAATCTTTTATTTATCAATCGTTCCCTGTTCCACATGAAACATTCTTGCTTGTTGTATCGTTTCATGCGCTATTCCATCCACACTAGTGGTAGTTACAAAAGTTTGGACGTCTCCATGAATCGTATTTAATAAATGAGACTGTCGATAATCATCAAGTTCCGATAATACATCATCCAGCAATAAAACAGGAGCCTCTCCTACCTCCTGTTTTATCAACTCGATTTCAGCTAGCTTTAAAGACAATGCAGTTGTTCGTTGCTGCCCCTGTGATCCATATACTTGAACATCATAGTCGTTTACGAAAAACTTTAAGTCATCTCGGTGGGGACCATACAAGGTAACCCCTCGATCTAATTCTCTTTTTTGATTCTCTTTTAATTTATTTTCAATATGAGTCTTCATACTATTTTCAGACCAATCCGCTTCAATACCTATAGTAGAGTCATATGCAACTGTTAGCTTTTCTAATCCTCTAGAAATACCTAAGTGAATTGGCTCGGCCCACTTTTGTAGGTAATCCATGAATTGGAATCTTTTTTGTACTACTTTTACTGCTGCTTCTACGTATTGCTCTGTATAAACGTCAAACATCACATCATCTAGTTTGGACTTCCCTTGATGTTGTTTTAATATATGATTTCGTTGTTTAAGCACCTTTTGAAATTGTAATAAATCATGAAGATATACCGGAGAAATTTGTCCAATCTCCATGTCAAGAAATCTTCTTCTGACTTGGGGACTGCCTTTTACCAAATTCAAATCTTCAGGTGCAAACATCACGACATTTAATTGACCAATATAATTGCTCAATTTTGTTTGCTCTATATGATTTACTTTTGCTTTTTTACCTTTTTTTGAAAGTGTTAGCTCTAATGGTAAACGTCCATACTTTTTTTGAACATCACCTTTTATTCTACCATAGTCTGCTTCCCAACGTATCAATTCTTTATCGTTGGAAGTTCTATGTGATTTTGCCATGGATAAAACATACAAGGATTCCATTAGATTTGTTTTCCCTTGAGCATTTTCACCAATCAACACATTAATCTTGGAGGAAAAGTCTAGCTCAATTGAATCATAATTACGGAAGTTTTTTAGTTCTATGCGTTCAATATACATACTATGCCCCGTTCTCAGGTCCAACCATTAGAAATCTTCCTACCCCTGGGATATTCACAACATCTTTATTATAAAGCTTACGACCTCTTCTTTGATCTGCTTCTCCGTTTATATAAACGATATTTTCACTTAGAAACCATTTAGCGGCTCCTCCAGAATCAATAGCATCTGTCATTTTTAATAACTGTCCGAGTGTAATATACGGCGAATCAAATTGTATCTCTTCCAACTATTATTCAACCTCTTCTCATTTTCTTTATCCCTTCATTTTACTCCAAATTAGCAAATATGTAAAAAAGATAGCCACATAAGTGACTATCTCTGATGAAAATTTCTTATAGAAGAATCGATTATTACGTGGAAAAAGAAAAAGTCCTTACTGATATTTTCACTTATGAACAGGATTTATTATTCCTCCATAATTAATAAGTTCTTACCGGCAATATTAACTGTAAGATGGAATCATCATGTACCGATTTTAAAACAAATGGTCTCATAGCTCCTGTGAATAAGATTTTTACATCTTGTCCATCTATTGCTTTTAAAGCATCCATCATATATTTAGCACTGAAGGAGATTTTTAATTCCTCCCCATCGATAGTTTCCGCTAGAATTTGTTCTTCTACCTTTCCGATTTCCGGAGAATTAGAGGAAACCTCCACATATCCTTGTTCAACTGTAGAGAAGCGAACAACATTGTTTCTTTCTTCCCTAGCTAATAGAGAAGCACGGTCAATAGCTTGGAGTAGTGATTTTCCGTTTACAACAATAGTTGTCTTATATTCACTAGGAATTAAACGAGAAGTGTCTGGGTAATTCCCTTCTAATAATCGAGAATAGAATAATACATTTTCTGCTTTAAAAAGAATCTGCTGCTGAGTCATGACAATTGCAACCTCAGAGGAGGTTTCTTCTAATATTTTGTTTAATTCATTCAGGCTTTTACCAGGAATGACAATACTATATTCTTCTTCAGGTAGATCCTTTAATGCTGTTTTTCTTTTAGCTAGACGGTGACTGTCTGTAGCAACACAGTTTAGCTCTCCGCCTTTTACTACCCAGTTAACTCCAGTTAGCACTGGTCGACTTTCAGATGTAGAAACGGCGAAAACTGTTTCTCGAATAATCGATTTTAATAAATCAGATGGCATGAAAAATTGATGCTCTTCTTCAAGTTGTGGAAGTAAAGGATATTCAGATGCATCTAATCCAATCAAGTTAAATTCTGTTTTTCCTGAACGAATATTCGTTTGAAAATAATTTGTTACTTCGATTACTACATCATTTGTAGGTAGCTTACGAATGATTTCATTAAACATTCTTGCTTGTAAAACGATAGTTCCTGGTTCTATTACTTGTATTATTTGCTCGCCATCTTTTTCTACTGGAAGAAAGGTTTGAATGGTGATATCTGAATCACTTCCTGTAATATATAACCCTTTTTCAGTTACTTCTAATTTGAGTCCTGTCAAGATTGGAATAGTTGTTTTTGAACTTACAGCTTTCATTACATCATTTAAGCCTTCTAACAAACTATCTCTCATTACTTCAAATTTCATTTTAGTACCTCTCTTATATAATTATTTATTTAAAAGATTAATAGATATAGTAATAGGGCTTGTGGATATGTTGATAACCGTATAATTCTCTTATACAGCCTCGATATCCACATGTGAATAACCTGTTCTTAAGTAGAATGAAAAAATGAAAAGTTATCCACATAGTTATTATCTTCCGAGGATAGATTTTATTTGCTTTAAATCATTTTGTAAATTTAAGTCGTCCTTTAGCATTTTAGAGATTTTTTCATGAGCATGGATCACTGTTGTATGATCTCGACCACCGAATTCCTCACCTATTTTAGGTAAGGAGAAGTCAGTAAGTTCTCTGGAGAGATACATAGCAATTTGTCGTGGAAATGCAATGGATTTTGTTCTCTTCTTTGCAGTGAAATCCTCTAATTTAATATGAAAATGCTCTCCAACAACCTTTTGAATATCCAATATAGTAATAATACGAGGTCTTGCATTTGGCAGTATATCCTTTAATGCTTCCGCTGCCAATTCTATATTAATGTCTTTATTCACTAATGAGGAGTAAGCTACTACGCGAATTAACGCGCCTTCAAGCTCTCGGATATTGGAATCTATTTGGTTGGCAATATAGGCCATTACCTCATCTGAAATATCAAGACCATCTGCACGAGCTTTTTTTCTTAGAATCGCAATTCTTGTTTCTAAATCTGGAGGAGCTATATCAGTGATTAGTCCCCATTCAAATCTCGATCTTAATCGGTCCTCTAGAGTAGGTATTTCTTTAGGAGGACGGTCACTTGAAATAACGATTTGTTTTGATTCCTCGTGGAGGGCATTAAAGGTATGGAAAAATTCTTCTTGAGTTGATTCTTTTCCAGCTAGGAATTGAATATCATCTATTAGTAGTACATCGACATTTCGATATTTATTACGAAAATCAACTGCTTTGTTGTCTCGAATGGAATTAATAAATTCATTTGTAAACTTCTCAGAAGATAAATAAACCACTTTTGCATTCGGATTGTGTTCTTGAACATAATGTCCAATCGCGTGCATTAAGTGGGTTTTTCCTAATCCAACACCTCCATATATGAAAAGAGGATTATATGCTTTTGCTGGTGCTTCTGCTACTGCTAGGGAAGCTGCATGCGCAAACCTATTCCCAGAGCCTATTACAAAGGTATCGAAAGTATTTTTTGAGTTAAGCATTCCGGGCGAAAACTCAGACTGTTCATTTTGTGTAGCAGGAACTTTTGGTTTAGGGATGTCAAAATCATTGAAATCCTGGTTCTTTGGTACAACAAATGAAATTAATAGTTCATTACCGGTAATTTCATTTAAAATACCAGCTATTAAATGAACATAGTGGTTCTCCAACCAATCCCTAGCGAAGGAATTGGGTGCTGCAATGGTGACAGTTTCTCCTTTATAAGAAAGAAGCTTCGTGGATTTTAACCAAGTCTCAAAACTCGGTTTAGAAGTTTTCTTTTCTACTTCGGAGAGAACTTTTGCCCAAAGTTCTTCTAAGTGTTCCAATTATTTAATCTCCTTTTTCTTAGATTTTCGTAGAGACGAACAATTATTTTTGTATTCCCTTGTTTTGCTTAAGTTTTCCTCTTATATATGTATAAAATAAGTTATATACACAAATCCACGACTTGTGGATAAAGTTTATAAAGGTATGGGGAAAAATATTATCCACAGATTACTAACAACTGTGGATAAAGTTTTCAGTCAGTTTTTAAGAAGAATAGTAAAACACAAACATCGTATCAAAAATACGTTGCAATTACAAGTTTTTTTAAGGTTATCCACAATATTAATATAATTAACAAAAAGAGTTGTCCACAGCTTATGATTATGTGAAAAACTTGTTCATAAGCTATGTGGATATTTTTTGTGCATAAAATTTTATTAACAGTCTCTATGAATAGCTTTGTGGATAAGTGGGGATTCCTTATGGATAGAAAGAATACTAATTAAGCATTGACAATTAGGGGTTAGTTTTTATATAATATCCAAGACTGTCTAAGGAACTTTTATAGATGATCATTCAGGAGGTGTCATATAGATGAAACGTACATTCCAACCAAATAGCCGTAAGAGAAGCAAAAATCACGGTTTCCGTGCGCGTATGAAAACAAAGAACGGTCGCCGCGTATTAGCAGCACGTCGTGCAAAAGGAAGAAAAGTATTATCAGCATAAGTCCACTGACCATCTCAGTGGTCTTTTTTTTCTTTTAACTTTTAAAATGTTAGTTGGAGCAGGTGAATTGATCGGTGAATAAGAAACAGAGGATAAAGAAGAATACAGAGTTCCAGCATATTTTTAAAAAAGGAAAATCATTTGCCAACAGACAGTTCGTGATATATAGCATAGATAACGATCAGGAATATTTTCGCATTGGAATATCTGTAAGCAAAAAGGTAGGAAATGCTGTAGTTAGGAATCGTATTAAGAGATATATCAGGCAAACCTTTTTAGAATTAAATGACTATGTATTCCCGAAAAAAGATTATATTATCATCGCCAGGAATCCGGCGGCCAACCTCGACTTCCATGAAACCAAGAAGAGCTTAGAACATGTGCTAAAAATAGCGAAGGTTTTAAGAAAGAAAAGCTAGTGAAGTCTTTTCAACGTAATGGTAAGATAGTGGAAGATATAAAAATTAGGGGGAAGAAGGTTGAAAAAGAGAATATTCCTAGTAGTAATGCTTATCATGATTACTACTTTTTTAGCAGGCTGTACTGAATTTAATGAGCCAATTTACGAGGACTCGGAAGGTTTTTGGAACGAGTTTATCGTTTGGCCACTAGTATCATTTATTACCTATTTTAAAAACTTACTTGGCACATATGGGCTAGGTATAGTAGTGGTAACAATCATAATTCGATTGGTAATTTTACCTCTGATGATTAAGCAGACTAAAAATTCGAAGAAGATGCAGGAAATTCAACCTGAATTAAAGGCACTTCAGCAAAAGTATGCTTCTAAGGATGCAGTTACACAGCAAAAGTATCAACAAGAAATGATGGCCTTATTTAAAGATAGAGGAGTTAATCCTGCAGCGGGCTGTTTGCCGATTTTTATACAAATGCCCATATTAATAGGTTTCTATCATGCAATAAGCCGAATGAATAATACGCCTGAGATTAACTTAGGAGATTTTATTGGATTTACTCTAGCAGAGCCGAGTATAATATTAGCAGTTCTAACTGGGGTTATGCAGTTGATCGTGTTAAGAACAGGACCTGCAATGGACAACCCTCAAATGAAAATTATGATGTATATTATGCCGTTTATGATAATGGGATTTGGTATGGTAGTACCTTCAGCCCTAACCTTGTACTGGGTTATTGGTAATATTATCTCCATTATTCAAAACTTATTCATTTATAAACCTTGGAATAAACCGAAAACAATACCTGTTAAAGCGGGAGGGGCAAAAAAATGAAGCAGATTACACAGACTGCGCCTACAAAGGAAGAAGCTATAAGTGTTGCACTTGAAAAACTTGGAGTAATGCAAGAAGATGTGTCAATTACCGTAGTGGAAGAAGGGAAAAAGGGCTTTCTCGGTTTTGGGGCCAAGCCTGCAGTTGTGGAAGTTACTGTTTTAGAAAAAGAAGTTGCTTTAGAAAAGGATTTTGAAGAAGACCTTGTTGAGCATGTAAGTGAGTCTCAAGAATACGTTGTTACCTTAGTAGAAGAGGAAAAGAAAGAGCTTGTTCCAAATAATGACCAGGCAGTTGCCGAAACGATTGCTTATCTAATGGATATCGCCAAGCAATTGGATATCCAAGACTTAAAAATAGAGGAAAAGAGAGAAGGAAAATTCATATACCTTCACTTAAATAGCGAAAAAGCAGCTTTGCTTATTGGAAAAAGAGGTCAAACGCTGAATGCCTTAGAGAATCTTTCCCAATTAGTTGCCAATAAGTTTTCACAATCCTTTATTATTATCAAATTAGATGTAGGGAACTACCGTGAGCGAAGACAAGAGTCTCTTGAGCTCCTTGCTGAAAAAATGGCAGACAAGGCTGTCCGTACCGGAAAAAAGGTAGAATTAGAGCCAATGAGCTCTTATGAAAGAAAAATTATTCATCATGCACTTTCTGTTCGAGTAGATATTGAAACTTACTCGGTAGGAAAGGATCCAAACAGGTTTTTAGTGATAGAACCAATAAAATAACGAAAAAACGGATTTTGGCACAGATGCTGAAATCCGTTTTTCTTCGCAGAAAGATTTTATGAAACCAGAGTTTGGAAGGAAGTAGGCACTTGCGTTTTTCGAGGTGTCTAGCTCCAGCGTCTTTCCCTCAAGGTAAAATGTGAAAAAGCTGTGGAGCTGCCTCCTCTTTTTTCCTCATTTACTTGTCGGGGAAGAACAAGGAGCTTGCGCTTTTCTTGTAAAAAAATGATTAGTTGGTAACGGTCTTTTTTTATTCACATAAATAAAAGGTTCTAGACTTCTGATTTGGGTCAATTTATGTTATTGTTATATGTTAGATAGTCATGTTCATTTCAGTTATCCACATGTGAATAACTGAGGAAAGATAGGAGGTGGACGTCAATGGAATTTGATACAATAGCTGCTATTTCTACTCCACTAGGAGAAGGGGCAATTGCCATTGTGAGACTAAGTGGTGAACAGGCGATTGAAATAGCTGAGAAAATATTTCGTTCTCCTAACGGCAAGAGTTTAGCTTCCCAAGCATCTCATACAATCCATTACGGTCACTTAGTAGATCCGAAAAATGGGGAAGTAGTGGAGGAAGTCATGCTTTCCTTGATGAAAGGTCCCAAGACATTTACAAGAGAAGATGTTGTCGAAATAAATTGCCATGGAGGTCTTGTGTCTGTTAACCGAGTTCTTCAACTGGTATTGATTAATGGAGCACGACTTGCTGAACCGGGTGAGTTTACAAAACGTGCTTTTTTAAATGGTCGTATAGATTTGTCTCAAGCGGAAGCTGTGATGGATTTAATACGAGCAAAAACCGATAAGGCGATGAACGTAGCGCTTGGTCAAATGGAAGGTCGTCTATCAAAGCTAATCCAATCGTTGAGACAAGCGTTACTTGAAACATTGGCTCAGGTAGAAGTAAATATTGATTATCCTGAATATGATGATGTGGAAGAAATGACGCTTCCATTGATGATAGAGAAAGGCAACTGGGTGAGGGATGAAATAGAGAAGCTATTGGTCACTTCATCCCAAGGAAAAATCCTTAGAGAGGGTCTTTCTACTGCTATAATTGGTAGACCGAACGTCGGAAAATCTTCCTTATTAAATAGCTTAATACATGAAAATAAGGCGATTGTTACAGATATAGCAGGAACTACACGTGATATTATAGAAGAATATGTAAATGTGCGTGGTGTTCCTTTAAAGCTTGTCGATACTGCTGGTATTAGAGAGACAGAGGATATTGTCGAACGTATCGGTGTCGAGAAATCAAGACAAGTATTAAAAGAAGCGGACTTATTGTTGTTGGTGTTAAATAATTCAGAGCCACTTACAGATGAAGACAGAAGATTGTTTGAAACTGTAAAAGGGATGGATTATATCGTTATTATCAATAAAACGGACTTACCAACTCAATTAGACCACGAGGAAGTAAAGAAACTCTCAGGAGACAAACGCCTAGTCACAACCTCTTTATTAAAAGAAGAAGGGGTGGACGAGCTAGAAGAGGCAATTGCTTCTCTGTTCTTTGAAGGGTCCATTGAAATTTCTGATATTACGTATGTATCGAATGCCCGTCATATTGCTTTATTAAACCAAGCAAAGGCAACAATTACCGATGCAATTGAAGCTGCACATAACAATGTCCCAGTGGACATGATACAGATAGACGTTACAAGAACGTGGGAGATATTAGGCGAGATTATTGGGGATACTGTGGAAGAAAGCCTGATTGATCAGTTGTTCTCACAATTTTGTTTAGGAAAATAATAAGGAGAGGAAGAAACGAACATGCCAAACTTTGAAGCAGGCAAGTTCGATGTGATTGTCGTTGGAGCAGGACACGCAGGAGTAGAAGCTGCACTAGCCGCTGCAAAAATGGGTGCCAAAACCCTTGTTCTAACAATAAATCTAGATATGATTGCATTTATGCCGTGCAATCCATCCATCGGAGGACCTGCAAAGGGAATTGTCGTGCGAGAAATAGACGCACTAGGCGGAGCCATGGGAAAAGTAATAGATAAAACACATATTCAAATGAGAATGCTTAACACAGGAAAAGGTCCTGCTGTCCGAGCGCTAAGAGCTCAAGCAGATAAAGTGTTATATCAACATGAAATGAAGAAATTGTTAGAGGAACAAGACAATCTAACGATTCACCAAGCAGTAGTAGAAGAGTTGCTAGTGGAAGATAACACGATTGTTGGTTTAATAACACAAGTAGGGGCTATCTATAGAGCTAAAACCGTAGTAATTACCACTGGCACTTTCCTACGCGGGGAAATCATTATCGGTGACTTGAAATATTCTAGTGGTCCAAACAATCAACAGCCGTCTATTAAATTGGCTGACAGCATACGAAACTTGGGCTTTGACCTTGTCCGATTCAAAACGGGAACGCCCCCTCGAGTTAATAGTAAGACGGTTGATTACTCTAAAACAGAAATACAGCCTGGAGACGATGTTCCACGAGCTTTCAGCTTTGAGACAACGGAGTTCATCATGGATCAGTTACCTTGTTGGTTAACTTATACAAGTGCAACGACTCATCAAATTATAGAAGAGAACCTCCATTTATCTCCTATGTATTCTGGAATGATAAAAGGAACTGGGCCAAGGTATTGTCCATCTATTGAGGATAAAATTGTACGATTTAATGATAAGCCTCGTCACCAAATTTTCTTGGAGCCAGAAGGAAGAAATACGAAAGAAGTTTATGTGCAAGGATTATCTACAAGTCTTCCGGAACATGTACAAAGAAAATTACTAGCTTCCATTCCAGGTCTTGAAAAAGCTGAAATGATGAGGGCAGGCTATGCAATAGAATATGATGCAATGGTTCCAACTCAGCTTTGGCCAACCTTAGAAACGAAAAAAATTAAAAATCTATACACTGCAGGCCAAATTAATGGGACATCTGGCTATGAAGAAGCAGCTGGTCAAGGATTAATGGCAGGAATTAATGCAGCTCTTAGAGTATTTAATAAAGAGGAAGTAGTTTTAAGTAGATCAGATGCTTATATTGGTGTTCTTATTGACGATCTAGTAACAAAAGGAACCAATGAGCCTTATCGTTTATTAACTTCTCGTGCTGAATATCGTCTGTTACTTCGCCACGATAATGCAGATCTTCGTTTAACAGAGATTGCCTATAATATTGGTCTAATTTCTGAAGAACGTTATGAGAAATTTACTTCTAAGAAGAAGCGTATTGAACAAGAACTAGAAAGATTACGTGCTTGGATGGTTAAGCCGAATGATACTACACAAGAGGTTATTCGTAGTGTTGGTGGTAGTGAGCTTAAAGACGGTATACGTGCTGCGGATTTATTAAAACGCACAGAAATGACGTATGATTTAATTGCTCAATTAGCACCAACAGACATAGAGCTAACAGTAGAAGAAAAAGAACAAGTAGAAATTCAAGTGAAATACGAAGGGTATATTGAAAAATCTCTTCAACAAGTAGAAAAATTGAAAAAAATGGAAGATAAGAAGATTCCAGAAGATATTGATTACAATGCTATTTCAGGTCTTGCTACGGAAGCGAAACAAAAGCTGATGCAAGTTCGTCCATTGTCAATTGCCCAAGCATCTCGTATATCTGGGGTAAATCCAGCAGATATTTCTATTTTACTCATTTACATTGAACAAGGAAAAATAGCAAAGATCTCTGGTTAGTCTAATAGAAGAGGAGAACACCATGAACGAAGAACAATTTAAGCTAGCCCTCTTAGAAAAAGGAATTGAGCTAAATGATTCTCAAATGCACCAATTTAGAAGATATTATGAGCTATTGGTAGAGTGGAACCAAAAAATGAATTTAACAGCTATTACAGATGAAGAATCTGTCTACTTGAAGCATTTTTACGACTCTATCAGCGCTTCCTTTTATGAAGATTTTTCGGGTTCCTATTCTGTTTGTGATGTGGGGGCGGGAGCAGGATTTCCAAGTATACCCCTGAAAATCTGTTTTCCAAATCTAAAGGTGACAATCGTTGATTCTTTAAATAAACGAATTCAATTTTTAACTCATTTAGCTAAAGAGATACAATTAGATGAGGTTCATTTCGTCCATGCAAGAGCAGAGGAATTTGGACAAAATGCTGATTACAGAGAACAATTTGATCTTGTTACTGCTAGAGCAGTAGCAAGACTCTCTGTTCTAGCAGAGTTATGTTTACCGTTAGTTAAAGTTGGTGGAAGGTTTATTGCAATGAAAGCAGCCAATGCGCTAGATGAACTAAAGGATGCACAAAAAGCAATTGATATATTAGGATCTAAAAAAATTGCAGAGTTTACTTTTCTTTTACCTATCGAAAATAGTGAGAGAACGTTGTATGTCTTTTCTAAGATCAAAGGCACACCGAAAAGATATCCTCGAAAACCAGGTATTCCAAACAAAACACCTATTAATTAATGAGGAACGTTCCACGTGAAACATTATAAGTTTCTTTTTGGATAAATGTAGTTTTAAGAGTTATTAAAGGGTGGTGCTAGATGATGAAAAGTCCTTTCTCACGATTTTTTGGAAATTCAGTAAAGCAAGGGCAAGAGGAAATTGTTGAAGAAGCTAGTAGTAATGTGGAAGAAGTTGTACAAGTCCCGATAGAAAAAATTGTTCCAAACAGGTACCAACCAAGGACTGTTTTTGATGATTCGAAAATAGAAGAGCTTGCAAGAACGATCCATACACACGGAGTAATACAGCCAATCGTTATTAGAAAAATGGAAGACGATAAGTATGAGATTATTGCAGGTGAACGACGTTTCCGAGCAATGACAAAACTGCAGTGGAAAGAAGTACCTGCAATTGTTCGAAATTTAAGTGATAAGGAAACAGCTTCGATTGCATTAATAGAAAATCTTCAAAGAGAAGAGTTAACAGCAATTGAAGAGGCTGTTGCTTATCAGAAATTATTGAAGCTCCATGATTTGACGCAAGAGGCGCTTGCCCAAAGGCTAGGTAAAGGACAATCCACTGTTGCGAATAAGCTTCGATTGTTAAAGCTGCCAGAAGTAATACAACAAGCTATTATGAACAAACAGTTATCGGAAAGACATGCAAGAGCTTTAATGCAATTAAAGGAAGAAGAATTACAAATTCAGTTAATGAATGAAGCAATAGAACAACAATTAAATGTAAAACAATTAGAGGACAAAGTTTCAATTATAAACAATCCGATAGAGAAAGATGAAAAGAAATCTAAATCTAAACCTAAGCGAAAAGCTGTGAGTAAGGATGTTAGGATTGCTCTAAATACTATTAAACATTCACTTTTTATGGTAACTAAAAGCGGGATTGATATAAAAACAGAGGAAGAAGATACAGACGATTTTTATCAAATAACAGTAAAAATACCCAAAAAGAAATCATAAATATATTTTACTTATTCCACCACTAATTAGATGGTGGTTTTTTTTGTCCAAAATTTCTGTAGTAGCTGTTTGTATAGACGGTGTAAAATGAATCAAACATAATTTTAACAATAATAGCATTCATTTTTCTGCGAAATTTGATAGAATAGAAGATGAGCCTAAAATGAAAAAAGAAAGAGGGTGCAAGAGTGGGAAGAATTATTGCAATAGCAAACCAAAAAGGAGGAGTAGGTAAAACTACGACTTCCGTTAACTTAAGTGCCTGCCTTGCATACTTAGGTAAAAAGGTTTTATTAATTGATATAGATCCGCAAGGAAATGCTTCTAGTGGCGTTGGTGTGAATAAAGGCGAGGTAAATCAATGTATTTATGATGTTTTGATAGATGACGTAAGTATAAAAGATACAATTTTAGAAACGAAAGTAGAAAATTTACATATCGTTCCGGCAACTATCTCTCTAGCTGGTGCCGAAATAGAATTAGTATCAACCATTTCAAGAGAAGTCCGCTTGAAAAAGGCTATCCAAGAGGTAGAAAAGCTTTATGATTATGTCATAATCGATTGTCCGCCTTCCCTTGGTCTATTAACCATTAACTCTTTAACAGCGGCTGATTCTATTATCATTCCTGTCCAATGCGAATTTTATGCTTTGGAAGGGCTTAGCCAGTTATTAAGTACCATTAGACTTGTACAAAAACATTTGAACAAAAACCTTCAAATCGATGGTGTTTTATTAACGATGTTTGATGCAAGAACAAACTTAGGTATTCAAGTAATTGAAGAGGTTAAGAAATACTTCCAAGACAAAGTGTATAAAACAATTATACCTAGAAATGTCCGTCTTAGTGAAGCACCTAGCCACGGAGAACCTATCATTATCTATGATCCGAAATCAAGAGGTGCAGAAGTATACTTAGAACTTGCGAAGGAAGTGATCCGTCATGGCTAAAGGTTTAGGTAAAGGATTAAGTGCATTTTTTCCAGAAGAAGATACAGTAATCGAAGAGAAAGTTGAACAAATCAGCATAACGGAGATTAAACCAAATCCATACCAGCCTCGTAAAGTTTTTGAGATAGATGCATTAAATGAGTTAGCTGAATCGATTAAAGAGCATGGGGTATTGCAGCCTATCATACTTCGTAGAAAAGGCTCCAAGTATGAAATAGTTGTGGGTGAGAGGAGATTTAGAGCCTCTCAGTTGGCAAAATTAGAGGAGATACCAGCAGTTATTCGAGAGTTAAATGATCAACAAATGATGGAATTAGCTATCTTAGAGAATTTGCAGAGAGAAGATTTATCTCCTATTGAGGAAGCAGAGGCTTATCAAAACCTGATGGACAATTTAAATCTTACTCAAGAACAGCTTGCTTTTAGATTAGGTAAAAGCAGACCATATATAGCAAACCATGTTCGTTTGCTATCTCTACCAGACGTAGTAAAAGAAGCGGTTTCGAATGGCACAATATCTATGGGACATGCTAAAGCATTGCTAGGCTTAAAAAAGAAGAAAAACATCCCATTAATTATGCAAAAAACCATAAAAGAAAACCTTAATGTACGGCAACTAGAGGCATTAGTTCAACGTTTGAATGAGAATGTTCCACGTGAAACAAAAAAAGTGGAAAAGGATATCTTTACGTTAGAAAAAGAATCTGAACTACGTGAGTTTTTTGGCACGGCAGTAACAATTAATAAAGCAAAAGAAAAAGAAAAGGGTAAAATTGAAATAGAATTTTATTCAAAAGATGATTTAGAAAGAATTCTAAGTTTGTTAGAAAACTAGTACAACCTATCTCTCGTGGAAATTGGAGAGATAGGTTGTATTTTTGAAGTAAGGAAGAGAAAAGATGGCTCTGTTAGGAACATTCATTAACGCTATATTAATTATTGTAGGTTCTTTAATCGGTAGATTATTAAAAGGCATATCAGAAAATATGAAGCAAACTATTATGTATGCTATAGGGATAGCTGTAATAGTCATGGGTATACAAATGGGTATTAAAAGTGAAAACTTTACCATGGTTATTATTTGCTTGGTTGTTGGTGGTGGACTAGGTGAGTGGATTGATTTAGAAAAGCGTATCACTCAACTAGGTCACTTAATAGAAAAGAAATTCAGCTCGGGAAAACCAAGTGGTAGTCTTGCACAAGGTTTTGTCACCGGCACCCTAATTTTTGTAATAGGAGCAATGGGGATACTAGGAGCAATAAATAGTGGGATACAGAATGATCATGATTTACTAATAAGTAAAGGAATTATAGACGGCTTTACTGCAATGATTTTATCAGCAACGTTAGGGATAGGAGTGGTCCTATCCGCTGTACCTGTGTTTATTTATCAGGGAATAATTGCATTGTTGGCTATACAAATAACGATGCTTGTTCCAGCAGCTACCTTTGATTTGTTTATTCAAGAAATGACAGCTACTGGTGGAATTATGATCATAGCTATTGGTTTAAACTTAATTGGACTAACCAAAATTAGAGTGGCAAACTTACTGCCAAGCTTGCTGGCTCTCGCTGTGTGTGTATGGCTTATTACGATGTTTTAAATAATATCTGTGATAAGCAAGTAACAATGCTCTTGAAATGACTTTGCCCATCTCAAAGGTTAAATGTAACCGAGTACTTTGTAATACATTATATTCCATATAGCCGCCAATATTGACGACTCCTTTAATAGAGACCTCTCCAATAGGAGGGAGTTCTTTTTTTACAGCTTTACCAGGATATAAAGGACCAGGATGTACAATAATATCTCCAATACTGCTAGCATTACCTAAACAAGCATCAATAGCGATAATATATGGCTTTTCGGCTGAGTTATATAGCCTTTCTACAGTTTGCTCGAGATTAAGAGCATGTAGAGGAGTATCTAAAGTGCCGACAATTTCAAATGGAAAAGAAGATAGTTGAGTCAAGAAGGATCCGGTCATCGGACCCATTGCATCACCTGTAGAACGGTCAGTTCCAATACAGCAGAAAACAAGGTTCGGATGATGAAAAGGAATATAGTCTAAAAATATAGAGCTTAATCGCCAAATAGCACCCGATTCTTTATAATAGATAGAAGAGGTAGAAGGAATAGAGTTTACTTGATAGGTCATATACTAACTCACTTTCTTTTTAATGACAGTATATGCACCTATAAAGTAATTTATTCAATAAATGGGAGGGTTACCATGGTATTGGAAAAACCGATTAATGATTTAAAAGATTATTTACTTAATGCAGAAACATGGATAGGATTAGGAGCAATCATATTAAAAATCCTATTCATTTTAGTAATATCAAGCATTGTTATTAGAATAGGAAGGCGCCTAATAGAAAAAGTTTTTATTACAAGAATAAAAACTCCTTTAAGATATTCTGAAAGAAGACAAAATACATTAATGAAATTACTACAAAATATTTTGTCTTACATAGTTTATTTCATTGCAATTCTGACTATTTTAGCGACCTTTGAAATTGATGTTGCAGGTTTACTAGCTGGGGCTGGAATCGTTGGTCTAGCAATTGGTTTTGGTGCCCAAAGCTTAGTGAAAGACGTTATCACAGGATTCTTCATTGTATTCGAGGATCAATTTGCAGTTGGAGACGAAGTATTAATTGGGACTGCAAGAGGAACAGTAGAAGAGATTGGACTGCGCACAACCAAGATAAAGAGCTATACAGGTGAACTGTTTATTATCCCAAATGGTGCTATCACAAATGTAGTAAATTTCTCCGTATTCAATTCTAAAGTATTAGTAGATATTAAAGTTGCTTACGGATCAGATATCCAAGAAGCCGAAAGAGTAATAAAAGACTTCTTGAAAAATTTACCATTTAAATATCCTGAGCTAGTAAAAGCTCCGGAGATTTTAGGGATTGAGGATTTAACAGCTACTGAAATGGTGTTTAGAATAGTGGTAGAAACAATGCCAAACGAAAATCAGGATATGGCAAGAAAAATTAGAAGAGATTTAAGAGAGTACTTACAATTCAAAGGAAAAGATAGTGCTTACCCTATTGTTGTAAACGAAGCGAATAAAGAAGAGTAGGTGACTGTATGGAAAGAAAGAAATTTCAACTCAATGATATTGTAGAAATGAAAAAGCAGCATCCTTGTGGAACAAATCGTTGGAAAATTATCCGTTTAGGGGCAGACATACGCATAAAGTGTGAAGGATGTCAGCATAGCGTGATGATTCCACGTGTAGAGTTTGAAAAAAAGATGAAAAAAGTTTTAGTAGAAGCAGAACCAACAACTGAGTAAGGATAGACTTTTATTTGTAAAATCAATATAATGAACAGGTTAGTTGGAATGAGAACGTAATTAGGAAAGGGTTGTGACTTATATGGCGTTAACAGCTGGAATCGTAGGGTTGCCTAACGTAGGAAAATCTACATTATTTAATGCAATAACAAAAGCTGGAGCACTTGCTGCAAACTATCCGTTTGCTACAATCGATCCAAACGTAGGGATCGTAGAAGTACCAGATGCTCGTTTAGATAAATTAACAGAATTAGTTGTTCCGAAGAAAACTGTCCCTACTGCTTTTGAATTTACTGATATCGCTGGAATTGTAGAAGGAGCAAGTAAAGGGGAAGGGTTAGGAAATAAATTCCTTGCTCATATTCGCGAAGTAGATGCAATCTGTCAGGTAGTACGTTGCTTCCAGGATGAAAACATTACACACGTTTCTGGTAAGGTAGACCCTATTTCTGATATTGAAGTTATTAATCTTGAATTAATCCTAGCAGACTTAGAAAGCGTGGATAAACGTCTAGCGAGAGTATCTAAAATGGCGAAGCAAAAGGATAAGGATGCAATGGTGGAAGAGCCTATTCTACTTCGTTTAAAAGAGGCATTTGAGGCTGGACAACCAGCTCGTTCTGTAGACTTTACGGAAGATGAATTAAAGGCAGTAAAGGGCATGCATTTATTAACCATTAAGCCTATGCTTTACGTTGCCAATGTTTCTGAGGATGACATAATGGAACCCGAGGATAACGAATATGTAAAACGCGTAAAAGAATTTGCTGCTAACGAGGGTGCAGAGGTAATTGTCGTTTGCGCAAAAATTGAAGAGGAAATGGCTGCTTTAGAGGATGAAGAAAAGAAAATGTTCTTGGAAGAGCTAGGGATTGCTGAATCTGGTCTAGACCAATTGATTAAAGCATCGTACTATTTACTTGGACTAGCTACTTATTTTACAGCAGGTGTGCAAGAGGTAAGAGCTTGGACTTTCCGCAAGGGAATGAAAGCACCTCAATGTGCTGGTATTATTCATACAGATTTTGAAAAAGGATTTATCCGTGCAGAAACTGTTGCTTATGACGATTTAGTTGAGTATGGCTCCATGTCAGCAGCAAAAGAGGCAGGGAAGGTTCGTTTAGAAGGTAAAGAGTACGTGGTAAAAGACGGAGACATTATGCTATTCCGTTTTAACGTGTAATAAAAGAGAAAAACACCATCCAGTTTTCTAGTAACGAAATGATTTAATGATGTTAGTATCAAAACTAGAGAACAAGGTAAAAAAAAATAAGCAAGCACTTACGATTTTATCAATTAGAATCGTAAGTGCTTTTCGTTTATTTTTTATCCGCATCTTTTATTTTTACTACATATAATTTTGGCTCTGTAGGATGGTCTTTGATAAGAATATCGTTAGGGTATTTTTTTAGTTCTTTATACATCGCAAAGTCACCAACGGCTCCAGCTATTAGCCAAGCTCCTACCAACACAAGAATCAGAGACTGGTCAATATATCCAATCACCATAGGAATCACACCAGTAACCCAAAATGGCAATAAAAGAGCCTTTTTCATTGCCTTGTTTGGAATGGGAATGGCGGTTGTAGCGTAAGCGACTCCTAAAGAGAGATTAACCCCATAGTCCATAGAACGCCAAGGAACTTTACCATATACCCAAAAGCCGAGTAAATGAAAAAATTCATGTAAAATGATGAGAAGAAAATAACTAATAACAAATAAAAGAATACCCGAAAAGGATATAGCAAACTCCAACCCATCATAAAGAATTACATATAAAATAAAACCGAGGATAGAAAAGATGATTGTTTGCCAAACATTTGCGATAGCAACTTTTTTTATATCTATTTCAATCGTATGTACGATTTCTAGTTCTTTATCCAAAGTATTCACCTCTGTCTTAACTATACTATAAAGAAAAAATATTAGTATCCATTTTGTTGATAGTAGAGAGAAGTTGTGCTACAATAAATTGATGTGAGTAATAGTATTACTTGCTCCTTGTCGCCTGTTCGCAGTCGGCCAAAGACCATAGGGAGGTGTAAATAGATGAGAAAGTACGAATTAATGTACATTATTCAACCAGCGATTGAAGAAGATGCGAAGAAAGCTCTAGTGGAGCGTTTCAACGAAATCTTAACTTCTAACGGAGCTGAAATCATCGAAGCAAAAGAATGGGGTAAACGCCGTTTAGCTTACGAGATTAACGACTTACGTGAAGGTTACTACCAAATCGTTAAAGTAAATGCTGATTCTAAAGCAATCGATGAGTACATTCGTCTAGCTAACATCAATGAAGACATTATCCGTCACATTGCTGTACGTATGGACGAAAAATAAGAAATCGACTACGAATGCTGAACGAGGGAGGTTGAAAACTGATGATTAACCGTGTCGTGCTAGTTGGAAGACTAACAAAAGATCCGGAACTTCGATATACGCCGAGTGGTATAGCAATGGCAAGATTCACACTTGCTGTGAATCGAACATTCTCAAACCAACAGGGTGAAAGAGAAGCTGATTTTATCAACTGCGTGGTTTGGAGAAAACAAGCTGAAAATACGGCAAACTTTTTGAAAAAAGGAAGTTTGGCTGGTGTTGAAGGGCGTATTCAAACAGGTAGTTATGAAGGACAAGATGGTAAGCGTGTTTATACGACGGATGTTGTCTGTGACAGCGTTCAGTTCTTAGAACCACGTGGAAGTTCTGGTGGTGGCCAAGGTGGACAATCATTTGGCGGTGGCCAACAGAATAATCCATATCCAACATATCAGCAAAACCAACCAACGAATCAGCAAAATTATACACGTGTAGATGACGATCCATTTGGAAGCAGCAGCGGTCCGATAGAAGTATCGGATGACGATCTGCCGTTCTAAAAACTAATTCTCGCGTATATTATTACCTTAATCGAAAAGGAGGCAATCTATTATGGCACCACGTCGCGGAGGCAAAAGACGCCGTAAAGTTTGTTACTTCACTGCTAACAACATCACTCACATTGATTATAAAGATGTAGATTTGTTGAAAAAATTCGTGTCAGAGCGTGGGAAAATTCTTCCACGTCGTGTGACAGGAACTAGCGCGAAGTACCAACGTAAGCTAACAAGAGCTATCAAAGTAGCTCGTATCATGGCTTTACTTCCATTCACAGCTGATGAAAGATAAGTTATAGATGAAAAGACCGGGAAACCGGTCTTTTTTTTTAATAGTCAAGGAATATATATACCTCCTTACTAACCAAATATAAATAACAATTCCTATAAAAAACTAGACATAAGTGCTTGGAAGGACACAAATGGAATTTTGGTTGTGGTAGGAAATCTGATACAATGTATAGATGACTACATAAAAGGAAGGTATACCATGCAGAAAAGTAATTCTAGCTATTTAACATATGGAGCCATGATGATAGCATTGTATGCTATTTTATTAGCAATTGCTCTCTATATCCCTGTTTTAGGTGCACTAATCTCGTTTGTTGTACCATTACCGATTGCTTGGTATAGTGCCAAATTTGAGAGAAGGCAAGGGATTATGGTCACCATAGTAGCACTTGTCATTTCTTTTATTATAGGAGCGGGTCTGTTTGGGCTGCTATTTGGTCTATTGGTTGCTCCCTTAGGATTTATCATGGGAGATGCTTTGCGTAGTAAAAAGTCGAAGCTTTATATGCTAATGACAACAGGTATTTACCTGATGTTTGTTACACTATTCCAATATATGATATCTATTGTTATGTTAAACATAAATGTAATAGAGGAATTTTTTGTAGGGCTTGAAATATACTACGAGCAGATAAGTAAAACATTGACTACGCTTGGTCAAGATACAGAGTGGTTTGACCAAATGGCAGTGGAAAGCATGAAGATTATCCAAAACATCATGCCGACTTACTTTATTGTTGGAATGATGGTCACAGCGTTGATTTATTTATCCATCAATTTACCACTATTGAAAAAACTAAAGATCCAAATACCGAGGTTCCCGAAATTTAGAGAATTTCAATTACCTAGAGCAGTGTTATGGTATTATCTAATTGTATCCATTATTTCTTTATTCGTTTCATTTGAAATTGGAACATTTGGCTATATGGTATTAATCAATGCATCTTTACTATTAAGAGGATTATTATTTTTACAAGGGGTATCCCTAATTCATTATTATTTTCATGTGCAGAGCTGGCCAAAGTGGGGAGCAGTTTTGGCAACATTTCTTTCTTTGCCTTTATTCACATTCACCGTCATACTTGGTGTCTTAGATTTAGGCTTTAACTTAAGAGGGTATTTACAGGACAGGAATAAAAAATAAGGAGCTGATTAAGTGGCGTCTTTTTTTAGAAAACGGCCAATACGATATCCACTAATACTATTTATGCTCCTCGGTGGGGTTGCATCTTATTTAATTCTGTCAAACAACCTGTTAGTTGGGTTGTTATTTTCTCTTTTGGTTATCGGGGTGTTCCTCTATGCATGGATTATTGAACAGCGTGTATATGATGAAACGGAAAAGCATATAGAAACTTTATCCTATCGAATGAAAAAGGTAGGGGAAGAAGCTTTATTAGAGATGCCAATCGGAATCATCTTAATTAATGATCAATATATCATAGAGTGGGCAAATCCCTATATGACTCAAAGGCTGCAATTCGACACAATTATTGGAGAGGATTTACTTTCCATCTCAAAGGATTTTCAACAGTTACTCAAACAGGAAGATTCTAAAGAAATGGTTATCTCTTTAGATGATTCTAATTATAAGGTGTTTTTTAAGGCAGAAGAAAAACTGTTGTACTTCTTTGATATAACTGAGCAAGTAGAAATTGAATCCTTGTACTATGGAGATCGAACAGTTATCGGAATCCTTTATATTGATAATTATGATGAGATATCTCAAGGGATGGATGACCAGACACGAGGACAGTTAAATAGCATTGTCACTTCTTGTGTCAATGACTGGGGAGCAAAATACGGTATATATGTAAAAAGAATTAGTTCTGATCGATTCCTAGCTGTATTCAACGAGTCCATTCTATTAGAACTGGAGAAGAGTAAGTTTTCTATACTAGACGATATTCGTGAAACAACCTCCAAATTAGGTTTCTCCTTAACCTTGAGTGTAGGAGTGGGAGCAGGCTCGACCTCCTTGGTGGAGTTAGGCCAGCTAGCACAGTCAAGTCTTGATCTAGTATTAGGCCGAGGCGGAGACCAGGTGGCAATTAAACAACCAAGCGGAAAAGTGAAATTCTACGGAGGAAAGACAAATCCAATTGAGAAACGTACGCGGGTGAGAGCTAGAGTTATATCTCATGCCTTAAAAGATTTAATACAGGACAGTGACCAAGTATTTATAATGGGTCATAGTCTACCTGACATGGATGCAATCGGAGCTTCTGTTGGTGTAAGAAAAATGGCCGAGATGAATAAAGTAAAAGGCTATGTTGTAATAGATTTTAATGAGCTGGATAAGAGTGTCCTGCGCTTAATGGCAGAAATAAAGGAAAAGCCAGAGCTGTTTGAGCGTTTTATAAGTCCTGAAGAAGCCTTAGGAAGAATGACTGAAAAAACGTTGCTTGTGGTAGTAGATACGCATAAACCAAGTTTAGTAATCGATGAAAGACTACTGCAGAGAGCAGAAAAAATTGTGGTAATTGACCATCATCGACGCGGTGAAGAGTTTATCCCCAATACACTTCTTGTTTATATGGAGCCATATGCTTCCTCTACTTCGGAGCTTGTTACAGAGCTTATAGAATACCAGCCGAAAAATGCAAAGCTATCTATGTTAGAGGCAACAGCTATGCTTGCAGGTATCATTGTTGATACAAAAAGTTTTACTCTTCGGACAGGAGCAAGAACGTTTGAAGCTGCATCTTATCTAAGAACACATGGAGCGGATACTATTCTTGTTCAAAGAATGCTGAAGGAAGACTTGGAAACTTACGTGGAACGTTCTAAAATTGTGCAAAATGTAGAATTCTTTAAAGACGGCATAGCAATTGCCCATGGAAATGAAAGAACAATTTATAGCCAGGTCTTATTGGCACAGACTGCAGATATTTTACTGGCCATGAACAATGTGAGCGCATCATTTGTAGTAGGCCGTCGAGGAGAAAATCTAGTTGGCATCAGTGCCAGGTCCTTAGGTGATGTGAATGTCCAGGTGATTATGGAAAAATTAAATGGTGGTGGGCATTTAACGAATGCTGCCTGCCAATTGGAAAATACCACACAAGAAGACGCTATTTCACTTTTAAAGAGTGCCATTACCGAGACAATTGAAGGAGGAAATGCAGAATGAAAGTAGTATTCTTACAAGACGTAAAAGGTAAAGGAAAAAAAGGAGAAATTAAAAATGTAGCAGATGGCTACGCTCATAATTTCTTGCTAAAAAATAAGCTAGCAGTTGAAGCAACCCCTTCTGCACTAAGTGCCTTAGAAGGACAAAAGAAGAAAACAGAAAAAGAAGCAGCAGAAGAATTAGCAGCAGCAAAGCAACTAAAGGAAAAGCTTGAACAAATTACTGTAGAACTGAAAGCAAAGTCTGGAAACGATGGTCGCTTATTTGGTTCTGTTACTACAAAACAAATTGCAGCACAGCTGGAAAAGTCCCATGGGATTAAGCTTGATAAACGTAAAATGGAATTGGAAGATGCAATCCGTACTTTAGGCTATACAAATGTTCCAGTAAAACTACATCAAGAAGTAGTTGCAACATTAAAAGTACATGTATCTGAAGAGGCTTAAGGAGAGAGTCCAATGAGCGATCCATTATTGGACCGTATTCCGCCACATAATCAAGAAGCCGAGCAATCCGTGCTAGGGGCAATCTTCTTAGAGCCACAGGCTATGATTACTGCTGCTGAAATCGTCATGCCAGAGGATTTTTACAGAGTAGCACATCAAAAAATCTTTCAGACGATGTTAAGGCTGAGTGATCAAGGAAAAGCAATTGACGTAGTAACTGTAACAGAAGAGCTTTCTGCTAAAAAGGAATTAGAGGATGTAGGTGGCATAACCTATATTAGTGAAATTGCAAACTCTGTTCCCACCGCTGCAAATATCGCTCACTATGCAAAGATAGTAGAAGAAAAGTCTCTTTTACGTCGTCTTATTCGGGTAGCTACCTCTATTGTAGAGGATGGCTTTACAAGAGAAGATGAGGTAGAGGCTCTACTTTCTGAGGCCGAAAGAAAAATGATGGAGGTTGCCAATAGAAAGAACGCTGGTGACTTCAAGCATATTAAAGATGTACTAGTTGAGACCTATGATAATATTGAAAAGCTTCACACGAGAAAAGGGGATGTAACAGGAATCCCAACAGGCTTCCGAGATCTAGATAAGATGACAGCTGGATTTCAACGGAATGACCTTATTATCGTTGCCGCTCGACCTTCTGTAGGGAAAACTGCCTTCTCTCTAAACGTTGCACAGAACGTTGCTACGAAGACGAATGAGAATGTTGCTATCTTTAGTCTAGAGATGGGAGCAGAGCAGCTCGTAATGCGTATGCTTTGCGCAGAAGGAAATATAGATGCCCAGGTGCTTCGTACAGGATCTCTTACAACAGAGGACTGGAGAAAGCTTACGATGGCCATGGGAAGCCTTTCAAACGCAGGTATCTTCATAGACGACACGCCTGGTATTCGAGTAAATGAAATTCGCGCTAAATGTAGACGACTAAAGCAAGAGTATGGACTAGGGATGATTTTAATTGACTACCTGCAATTGATTCAAGGTAGTGGGGGTAGTCAAGCCAATCGTCAGCAAGAGGTTTCCGAAATATCTCGATCTCTCAAAGGGTTAGCACGAGAGCTTCAAGTACCAGTAATCGCTTTATCACAGCTTTCTCGTGGAGTTGAACAGCGACAAGATAAGCGTCCAATGATGTCAGACTTGAGGGAATCGGGCTCAATTGAGCAGGATGCAGATATTGTGGCCTTTTTATATCGTGAGGATTACTACGATAAGGAAACAGAAAACCAAAATATGATTGAGATTATCATTGCAAAACAACGTAACGGTCCAACAGGAACTGTCACTCTAGCATTTGTGAAGGAGTTTAATAAATTCGTGAACATTGACTGGAGTCAGCACCAAGCACCGCCTGCATAGTAGCTATAACACGAACATATTAACAATTTTTATTGTTAATTGTTCGTGTTTTTTCGTGTTATTAGTTGACGCCATAATGGAGGATTGGTACAATAACACTGTTTGAATCAGGACATTTACATGTCTACGGAGGTGCTGGCAATGCCATCAGTAGTAGTTGTTGGAACACAGTGGGGAGACGAAGGAAAAGGGAAAATAACGGACTTCCTTTCAGAAAACTCGGAAGTAATTGCGCGTTACCAAGGTGGTAACAATGCAGGGCATACGATTATTTTTGGTGGAGAAACATACAAACTTCACTTAATTCCTTCAGGCATTTTTTATAAAGACAAAATTTCTGTTATTGGAAATGGGATGGTAGTAGACCCAAGAGCACTTGTAAAAGAGTTAAAAGGTTTACACGAACGTGGAATCACAACAGAAAATTTAAGAATCTCTAATCGTGCACATGTTATTCTTCCATATCACCTAAAGCAAGATGAGGTAGAGGAAGCAAGACGTGGTGCAAACAAAATTGGAACGACTGGTAAGGGAATAGGCCCAGCATATATGGATAAAGCTGCTCGAGTAGGTATACGAATCGCTGACCTGCTTGACTATGAAGTGTTTAAAGAAAAACTTGAACGCAACCTCGAAGAGAAGAATAGAATGTTTGAAAAGTTTTACGAAACAAAAGGTTTCACAGTAGAAGAAATTCTCGAAGAATTTTATGGTTATGGGCAAGAAATAGCAAGATACGTAACAGACACTTCTAAGGTATTAAATGATGCTTTAGATGAAGGTCGTCGAGTATTATTTGAAGGCGCTCAAGGGGTTATGCTGGATATCGACCAAGGAACATATCCTTTCGTAACGTCTTCTAACCCTGTTGCTGGTGGAGTAACTATTGGTGCAGGTGTAGGACCTACTAAGATTTCTCAAGTGGTGGGTGTATGCAAGGCTTATACATCTCGAGTAGGAGATGGACCATTCCCAACCGAACTATTTGACGAGGTAGGAAATCAAATAAGAGAAGTTGGGAAAGAATATGGTACAACTACTGGGCGTCCACGTCGTATAGGTTGGTTTGATACAGTAGTTGTGAGACATGCTGCGAGAGTAAGTGGTCTTACGGATCTAACAGTAAATTCAATCGACGTATTAACGGGGCTTGAAACAGTAAAAATCTGTACTGCTTATAAATATAAAGGGGAAGTCATTACGGAGTATCCTGCAAACCTACGCATTCTTTCTGAATGTGAGCCGGTTTATGAGGAGCTTCCTGGATGGTCTGAAGATATTACAGGCTGCAAGTCATTAGATGAGCTTCCAGCAACAGCGAGACATTATTTAGAGCGAATCTCCCAGCTAACAGGAGTGCCTCTCTCTATATTCTCTGTTGGACCAGATAGAAAACAAACAAACATTGTATCCAGTGTCTGGAGATAAATAGTTCCTAATGCCACCAATAAGACTTGGTGGCATTTTTTTATGCTTGAAGCATAGTAGTTGGGTAAAGGAAGGCCCATAACATCATTAACTAGTAGGGGGGAAGTGAGAACTTGTCACTCACTTCCCCCATTTTTCTATCTTTCATTTCCACTGTGTTATGGCTGAACTTGAGGAAGAAAACATCATCACTATAAATACCACTTTTTTGATTTGTTTATTTCGATTTTCTCAGAGTAGTTATTATCTCTACCTACTTGTTGGTTCGAAGAAAGGAGTAAGTTCTTATCTTATATGTCCATTCTATTAGAACCGATTATGACAATTGTAACAAAAAGAGAAAAGAGAGGATGGGGAGAGAAATAAAATAAAGAGGAAAAATATAAAAATACACAGTATTACTTACTAGTTAATAGCATTTATTTTCCAAATAAAATATCTAAATAGGAAATATTGGGATGAAAAATACATTTTCTTTACAAGATAGATTATATTAACACAGACCTATTAAAAATATGATAAATTAGTGGAGTGTGAAAAAAGTAGTTTGGAAGGGGCTTTATCATGTTTTGGAAGATAAAGAAAGAAGGACTATCGTCATTTAAGACAGCACCTTCTAACAGAAAAACTAATATAGCAAAAAAAGCATCTATAGCTATGTTACTAATATTATGTCTATCCTTTAATATGGCGTTTGCCAAGGAAGACAGACAACATAACGTAAAAGAGATTTATCATATATACTTAGAAGATCAATATTTAGGGGCATTATCTAATAAAGAAAAAATGCAAGCATTATTAGATTCTAAGCTTAAAGAATCTAGCTCCCAGCATGAAGCTCTTCCCTTGAAAATAGGAACTGATTTATCAGTAGTTCCAGAGCAAGTATTCACTCCTACTACAAATGATGAAGCAACTCTTCAAAAGTTAAACGAACAGGTTGAAGTAAAGACATCAGCATTTGCGCTTCTAGTTAATGACGAGATGGCGGTCTACGTTAGAGACATAGAAGAATACCAAGAAGTGATACGTAAGGTAAAACTAAATTATATTTCAGAAGAAGAATATTCTATACTTGAAGCTAGAAAAAATGCTAATGAAGATTTACCCAAATTAAAAGAGGGTGAAACCCGAATTGCGGATTTAATTTTAAAGCAAAAGGTTTCAGGAGTAACAGTAGAAGTCGAGCCGAATAAAGTAATGGCTGTGGATGAAGCTGTGCAGTTTTTATTAGACGGCACACTGAAACAAGAAACGTATCAAGTTCAAGAAGGCGATGTGTTAGGTAAGATTGCGAGCAAGTTCAATCTATCTATATCTGAATTGAAGGAAATCAATCCTGGAATTACAGAAGACAGCTTATTGAAAATAGGACAAGATATAAATGTTACGGTATTAAAACCTCTTATTAATGTAGAAGTCCACTATGAGAAAAAAGAGTTAGAAGTTATCCCACATGCAAAAGAAGTTATTGAAACTGATGACATGTTTAAAGGGGATAAAAAAGTAAAACAAGAAGGTTCTGATGGTAAAAGGCTTGCTACTTATCTAATAAGAAAAGAAAATGGAGTGCAAGTAGGATCTTCTACGATGGAAGAGAAGGTTCTTGTAGAGCCTCAAAACCGTATTGTATTAAAAGGAACAAAAGTGATACCTTCTCGTGGATCCGGTTCATTTGCATGGCCAGCTGAGGGAGGCTATATTTCTAGTAAAATGGGTTATCGTTGGGGACGTAAGCATGAAGGAATTGATATAGCTCGTCCAAGTGGTTATAATATTAAGGCCGCTGACAATGGTGTAGTAGTGGCTGCAGGTAGAGACGGCACATATGGCAATCGTGTTATTATTAATCACCAAAATGGATATAAAACAACCTATGCCCATCTATCTTCTATAAGCGTAAGCGTAGGGGATGTCGTTCCACAAGGCTCTGTAATAGGAGTAATGGGGAACACGGGAAGATCAACAGGAATTCATTTGCATTTTGAGGTAGAAAAGAATGGTGTAACCATCAATCCTCTTTCTGTGTTAAGATAATAAATAGAGAAAAAGACAGTCAATTGTTTGGCTGTTTTTTTTTATAGATTAAGCGAGAAAACCAAGTAATGACTAGTTTAGATTTAATAGAGTAGTCCACGATTCTATCGTTTCTTTAAAAAGAGTGTATGTATAAAACGCAATACCTCATCATGTGAAAATGGAAGATGAAATTATTCCTCGCTAAATTTCCTGGGAAATAATCCGACAAAACTCGACTGAAGGGTCCAAACAGTTTCAAGGATGCATCTAGATTAAAAGCATGATAGAGTAAAGGAAAGATTACTTGATTACAATAATTTAATTTGCTACAAATATATATTTTCAAGAGAGAAAGGGGTCTATCATGATGAGTAAGAAAATTTTAGTCGTAGATGATGAAAAACCAATTGCAGATATTCTACAGTTCAATCTTAAAAAAGAGGGCTATCAGGTATATTGTGCATATGACGGAGACGAAGCTTTAAAAAAAGTAGACGAAATACAACCAGATTTAATGCTTTTAGATATTATGTTACCGAACAGAGATGGTATGGAGGTTTGCCGAGAAATAAGGAAACGTTTCAATTTCCCTATTATTATGCTGACAGCGAAGGACTCAGAAATTGATAAAGTACTTGGATTAGAGCTTGGTGCAGATGACTATGTAACAAAGCCATTTAGCACAAGAGAACTAATTGCTCGAGTGAAAGCTAACATGAGAAGACATCAAACAGTTCAAGAGGATACCGAAGTTGTAACCAATGATATTACCATTGGTCCTTTAACTATTCAGCCAGACGCTTATTTAGTATTAAAGCGTGACGAGACAATCGAGCTTACTCATCGTGAGTTTGAACTACTACATTATCTAGCAAAGCACATAGGTCAAGTAATGACTCGTGAGCATTTATTGCAAACTGTATGGGGCTATGATTATTTTGGAGACGTAAGAACAGTCGATGTTACGATTAGGCGTTTAAGAGAAAAAATCGAGGATAATCCAAGTCATCCAAACTGGATAGTGACAAGAAGAGGCGTCGGCTACTATTTACGTAATCCTGAACAGGAGTAACGAAATGCAAAAAGTAGGTTATTTCAAATCAATACACACGAAGATCGTGTTTATTTATATCTTACTGATTCTTATTGCCATGCAGATAATTGGGCTTTACTTTGTCAAGGAGCTTGAAGAAAAGTTAACAGATAATTTTCAGGATTCCATTAGAGATAGAGCAGGGCTACTAGAATTTAGTGCTAGAGAAGAAATATTAAGGGTGCGAAATGAAGGGGACGTAACGCTGGAACAAAGCTTACGTTCTATTTTAACAGGTCTAAATTCCGAGGATATCAAAGAAGTTCGTGTAATCGATGCAAACTATCAGGTTTTAGCTACTTCTAATCATAACAACCAGGATATAGTTGGGCAAAAATCTATGGATGAACTGGTCCGTCTTTCCATCAGTCTACCGGACGAGTTTAATGGAATAGCCCTTGACGATGGGAAAAGAATTTGGAAGCTAGCAACTCCTATCGTTTCCGAAAATGAGGCAATAGGGACACTTTATATTGAATCAAATATAGAAAATGTTTATGCACAAATGAATGAGATTAATCAAATTCTTGCAGTAGGAACTGGTATTGCTTTAGTTATTACAGTCATTCTAGGAATACTAATTGCTCAAACCATTACTCGTCCAATTTCTGATATGAGAAAACAAGCTCAAGCAATGGCTAAGGGGAACTTCTCAAGAAAAGTAAGGGTTTATGGAAATGACGAAATTGGTCATTTAGCTATCGCCTTTAACCACTTGACTAATCGATTACAGGAAGCAACCTCTACTACGGAGGCGGAAAGAAGGAAACTGTCTTCTGTACTAACGAATATGACAGACGGTGTAATTGCCACTGACCGTAAAGGGCGCATTATCCTTATTAATGACCCGGCCTTGCGTCTACTTCGAACTCCAAGAGAATTAGTTTTAAATAGACCAATACATTCCGTTCTAGGATTAGACTCTCAATATTCCTTTGAGGATCTTATTCATTTAAATGAATTTTTAACCTTAGATTTTAGTACACAGGAACAGCCTTTTGTCCTTCGTGCTAGCTTCTCTGTTATTCAAAAAGAAACAGGCTTTGTCAATGGACTCATTGCAGTTTTACATGATAATACGGAGCAGGAGAAAATTGATATGGAACGAAGAGAGTTTGTTGCTAATGTATCTCATGAGCTACGGACCCCACTTACTACAATGAGTAGTTATTTAGAGGCTCTAGCAGATGGGGCTTGGAAGGACGAGGAAATAGCTCCTTCCTTCTTGCAAGTGACACAAACGGAAACCCAGCGGATGATTCGCTTGGTAAATGATTTGCTTCAGTTATCAAAAATGGATAGTCACGAATATGATTTGAATAGAGAAATTGTAAACTTTAACAAGTTTTTCGACCGAATAATAGACCGTTTTGAAATGGCTAAATCTCAAAATGTCACCTTCCAACGTATGCTCCCGGAAACACCATATTACGTTGATATTGATACCGACAAGCTAACACAGGTTATTGATAATATCATCTCAAATGCTATTAAATATTCTCCAGATGGAGGAAATATACGGTTTGGCTGTGTAGTCAAGGATAACCAGCTGCAGGTAATGGTCTCAGATGATGGAATGGGTATACCTTCAGAAAATGTAAATCGAATCTTTGATCGCTTCTATCGTGTAGACCGTGCAAGAGCAAGGTCAATGGGAGGTACTGGTCTTGGACTAGCAATTGCCCGGGAAATGATAGAGGCACATGGCGGAAAGATATGGGCAGAGAGTGAAGAGGGCAATGGAACAACTATTTTCTTTACGTTAGATATTGTAATGGACGAGGAAGGTGAGTGGGAATGAAATATCTAGAGCATGTAAAATCTGCTGTTTTACTGTTGTTGATAATTATGAGCCTAACTCTCACCTTCTCTATTTGGACATACTCTCCATCCTATGAGAAAATTGAGGATCCCGTTGTAAATATAGCAATAGCAGAGAAAAAGAGGATGGAGGATGTCATTAAGCCTTATCGTCTAATAGTCAATCAAGGGGACGTCCTTCGAGGTACTAGCTCCTCTACAGTCATTGAAAGAGAAATAAATATCATAAAGGCGTGGGAAGTACAAACAGTGACTCTGCTTAATAATCAGGCAAATGCAAAGCAAATAAATGAATATGTAAGTGGACCAGATAGAATGACCTTCTTTTATCCAGCAGGGGTTCCAATTAAGACACTTGCAACTATCTTACCTTTCACGGATACTGTTTTTCCGGAAAGCTCCTTTAATCAATTGGTCATTGACTGGTCTAAGGGAGCGAAAGAAGGTATCTATGTATATTTCATCAATACCACAACCCATAAGGTGTATCAAGCTGCGGTAGACAAAGAAGATAGAGATGCTTATGTTGAACGTCTTAATAGTCAATTAACGTCACTGCCAGTGTATAATGAAATAGAGAGAGCAGGAAAACTTTCTCTATATATTTCTGCATCACCTGAGAAACTGACAAGATCTACTTATTACATGGAGGATATACCGACAGATCGCTTTAAAAATGCTTTGTTTAGTAATCCATCCTTAGTCCGAACAAATCCTCTGCGAACAAATGGCTTAGAGTATACGGATGATAGCGCGATGATGGAGGTAGATTTTCAGAATCGCAGCTTAAATTATGTTCATCCAGCATCTGAGAGTAACATTTCTATAAATCCTTCAGATTTAATCCAAAATAGCTTAAGCTTTGTAAATGAGCATGATGGATGGACAGATGATTATCGTTATAGCAGGCTTAATATAAACAATCAGCAGGTGGTCTATCAGCTTTATTTTAGTGGTTTGCCAGTTTTCAGTAATGATACTGCAACAGAAATAATTCAATATTGGGGCGTAAATCGAGTATATCGGTACAACCGTCCTTATTATACGTTAAGTCCGCTTCCTACAAAGCAGGAGGTTGTGTTGCCCTCTGGACAGGAAGTATACGATTTGCTGTCTTCTATTCCAGATGTTTCAATCTCATCGATAATGGATTTAACACTTGGCTATCAGTTATCGAGAAATGAAAACCAACCTTTAATAACTTTGGAGCCGAATTGGTACTATTCCTTAAACGGGACATGGATTCGTGTTTCAGAGGAGATTTTAGGAGGTGGCAGATCTGGACTGGAATAAAACGAAAACGATATTTATTATCGTGTTTTCTATATTAAATGTCTTTCTATTTTCCCTCTATTTAAATCGATATAATGAGCAATACGAGGTAGTAATTGATACTCCATTAGAGGAAAGGCTTTTACTGGAGGATATAGATATTTCAAAGGCGGAAGCAGTCAAAATCCAGGAAGCCTTTTATGTGTCGGGCTTCGTACACCAGTTTGATCCTGAAGAGCTAGAGAGTTTAGAAAACCAACAGGTAGAGATTAAATCTTCTTTTCAACTAATCGGAAATTTTGAGGAGCCAGTTTCCTTTACAGATAAAACAGACCTAACGGAATATATTCATCAAAACATTTTTCAGGGATCGTCCTATCAAATATGGAAGATGGATGAAGAAAAAAACATGGCCACTTTCTTTCAAACTGTAGAGGACCGAGTGGTATTTTATAATCAAAATGCAAAACTAGTTGTTTATTGGAACGAAAATAAAGAACTGACTTCTTATGAGCAAACGCTTCTAGATGATTTAGAAGAATTTAATGAATTGGAAAAGCTTCTTACACCACAAAAGACTATTCAACCTTTGTATAATCGAGGCTTCTTAAAGAGTAAATCCAAAATAGTAGAGTTTGAATTAGGATACTCCACATTAGTACAAGAAGCTGAGACACAAGTATTGGCACCAACTTGGCACATTTTAATTGAGCTTGAAGATGGTACAATAGAAGAGCATTTTGTTAATGCAGTAGAAGGTAAAATAATTGATATACCAAAAGAGATAGAACAAGCAGTAGTTAAATAAGGAGTTTTTCAATATGAAGTTTAGTGTATTAGCTAGTGGGAGCAGCGGTAATGCCATCTATGTAGAAAGTGGCGAGCATTCCTTTCTAGTCGATGTCGGACTAAGCGGTAAGAAAATGGAGGAGCTGTTCCAAGGAATCGGACGAGAAATGAAAAACCTTTCCGGAATCTTTGTGACGCATGAGCATAGCGATCATATTAAAGGTCTTGGTGTCATTGCTCGTAAGTATGGAATCCCTGTTTTTGCGAACAGTAAGACTTGGCAAGCAATGGATCCTTTAGTGGGCAACATTCCTGTGGATCAACGCTTTCATTTTGATATGGAAACAGTCAAAACATTTGGCTCTGTAGATATTCAATCGTTTGCCGTATCGCATGATGCCGCAGATCCTATGTTTTATATATTTCATGAAAATAATCGAAAGCTAGTCCTCATAACAGATACTGGATATGTGAGTGATCGGATGAAAGGCCACATTAAAGGAGCAGATGCTTATGTATTTGAGAGTAATCATGATGTGAGTATGCTTCAAATGGGACGTTATCCTTGGTCAGTTAAACGTAGAATTCTTAGTGATGTAGGACATGTATCTAATGAGGATGCAGCTGTTGCAATGAGTGAGGTTATTGATATCAAGAATACAAATGTGTATTTATCCCACTTGAGTCGAGATAACAATATGAAGGACCTTGCTCGTATGAGCGTTACACAAACTCTTCAATCCTGCGGAATTATCGCAGGGGAATACGTTCACTTACATGATACAGATGCCAATATACCAACAGAATTAGTTTTAGTTTAATCGAAGCACTAAAGGTTTTCATCGCCTTTAGTGCTTTTTATTTAACTTTTAAATAATTTTCATTTAATTTTAATCTCCGATGGGTAAATTAAAGCTATGAATAGCACATATTATAACGTGAACATAGAAAGGGAGAATGAAAATGGAACATGAAACGATATATGGACCTCAGGAGCCACCTAAGGAGCCGAATTCTAAAAGGAAGGAAAAGAAAGGATTAGCAGGTTACTTTATTAGCGGGCTAGCAGGTGTACTTGTTGGTGCTTTGCTGGTATGGTTTTTTATCCCTTCCGTTGTTTCCAACCTGACGGACTCTGGTACAAAAAACTCTACTGGCATTGGAAGTTCAGAGCGGGTGAGTATTGATATTACCACAGATGTTACTACTGCAGTAGAAGAAGTCTCTTCAGCAGTTGTAGGTGTGACCAATATTCAATCGGTTAATAATTTTTGGAGTCACTCAACAAGCCAGCAAGAAGCGGGTACTGGATCGGGTGTTATTTATAAAGTAGATAACGGAAGAGCATTTGTCATCACAAATTACCATGTGATTGAGGGTGCAGAGGCACTGGAGGTAACTTTGGATAATGGTTCAAAGGTAGAAGCAACGCTTGTCGGCAGTGATATATGGACCGATTTAGCTGTGTTAGAAATGGATGCAAAGGGAATCGATACTGTCTTAGAGTTTGGCGATTCAGATGCCCTTAAGCAAGGTGAAACAGTAATTGCTATTGGAAACCCACTTGGCCTCGACTTTTATGGATCAGTGACAACAGGGGTAGTGTCAGGTAAAGACCGTGCTATTCCGGTTGACATTAACGGTGATGGAGTAGAGGATTGGCAGGCAGATGTTTTACAGACAGATGCGGCGATTAATCCAGGAAACAGCGGAGGAGCTCTTATAAACGTTGCAGGACAATTAGTTGGCATTAATTCTATGAAGATTTCTGAATCAACTATTGAAGGAATCGGCCTAGCCATTCCTATTAATTCAGCAATCCCGATTATTGAGGATTTAGAAACAAACGGGAAAGTTAATAGACCTTCAATGGGTGTGACATTGGTTGATTTAACAAATGTACCAGCGTATCATCAACGAGATACTTTAAAATTACCTGTAGAAGTAACTACTGGTGTAGTGGTGGATGAAGTTCTAGAAAATACACCGGCTGCTCAAGCAGGAATGAAAACATACGACGTAATTGTAGAAATGGATGGAGAAAAGATTGAGAGCACAATCGACCTTCGAAAACATTTATATAACGAAAAAGAAATTGGGGATACGATGAAGGTGAAGGTATATCGCCAAGGAGAGTTAGTGGAATTAAACTTAACCTTAAAGGAATCCAACAATTTATAAACATGTGGATAACTTAATGTTACAATTGAAACAAATTCACAACGAGTAGGTGACGGGATATCTTGTCTTTCCTACTCGTTTTCTATTTGTTACAATGGATTGTGGATAAATAATGTGAATTGTGAATAAGTTTGTGAATAGTTAATAAACCGAGAGGAAAGATAAATTATGAGAATATTCAGTTGCGAAACCCATATAAATCAAGCTTTAGACATGTTTGTGGCAGAAGAGAAAACCTTTCCGATGATGGAAAAGATAAAAGAAGAAGAAAAGTTATCCACAACCTGTACCTATTGTAACAGTCCTGCAATATATATTGTGGCACATGAAAAGTGAAACACAATATGTAGATAACTATTGTGGATATGTGTATAAGTGCTGTGAATAACATGTTTGTAAACAAAATGTAAAGGTGGATAACCTGTGAATATACAAATAATAACGGTAGGAAAGTTAAAGGAAAAATATCTAAAAATGGGGATGGACGAGTATACGAAACGATTGGGTAGCTATGCAAAAATGGAGCTAATCGAAGTAGCAGATGAAAAAGCACCCGAGAATCTAAGCGAAGCAGACATGGAGATTGTAAAGAAGAAGGAAGCAGATCGTATCCTTTCCAAGATTGCCCCCGACACTTACGTCATAGCCTTAGCAATTGAAGGAAAAATGAAATCGTCTGAGCAGCTAGCAGCTGATTTGGAGTCATTGATGACATACGGTAAAAGCAAGATTGCTTTCGTAATCGGAGGATCTTTGGGGCTGCATGAGGAAGTCATGAAGCGTAGCGACGAGAAGCTGTCCTTTTCAAAGATGACTTTGCCCCACCAGCTGATGAAGCTAGTGTTACTGGAGCAGATTTACCGAGCATTTCGAATCATGCGAGGGGAACCGTATCATAAGTAGGGACGGTTTTTGAAAAGAGCTTAAAGGACATGAAATATCAATGTCCTTTAAGCTCTTTTGTCATATGGTAACGGGTTGATTTATTAGTTGCAAAATTGTTTCTGGGACAGCTTCCTTTGTGATTTTTTTCGAAGCAAATTGATGCACTTCATTGTCACCAACACATACACTATAATTTGCTTTTTCAAATAAACATTGGTCGTTGCTATCATTTCCGAATGCGATAAAGTCATGTACGTTTAGTTTTTCAAGTCCAAATACTTTATTGATACCTAATGGACTTATATCAATCGCGTCTTCGTTTTTGTAAGCTGTTATAGAAACTGGTAGTTGTTCAAGTAAAGTGATTACCTGGTGTGTAGGATTGAATATGACTAATTTGCACATTTTCTTAAGGTCTTTAATCGTTATATTTCTTGCAGAGCTTTGGTCAATATTTTTATAGATAGGATGTTCTAAACTTCCAGTATAGGTATAGTCCCATTCGCCATCAGCTAAATAAGTAAGCTGGTGAGTTTGAATAATATTATGTAACTGATCTAGCAAATTAGTTGAAAACACAATTGCAGAAACAAAGCTATCGTCTGATATGAAACATCCGTTACCACCAACTAATTTACCTTTTCTATATTGAGCTGGAATAACGGGAACTAAATCGCGAATAGGTCGTGCAGATGCAAAAATAATTTCATGTCCTGCATTGGATAGTTTGGATAAAGCATCTACTATTGATTGATCAATCGTTTTTCCATCAAAGCAAAGTGTACCATCAATATCAAAAACAAAGTTCATTCGAATCGCCTCCTGCAAATAGTATAATAATTACAAATAGCGGCTGAAAGGACAGGTGTCTTGGTAATGGATTTAGAAAAATTTATTCAGTATTATACATATAAGTTTCCAAATGAAGTCATAAAGGACCTTCAACTAAAAAAATATCAACGAAATGAATATATATTAAAAACTGGTGATGAAATTGATGGATTATATTTTTTAATAGAGGGTCAATATTATGTCTCAAGCATTGAAATTACAGGCAGAGAATTGTTGTTGAGGTATTGCAAAGAGCCTGCCATATTAGGGGATATTGAATTAATTGAACGATGTATTATTCAATCAAATTGTATCGCAGCAGAAGCTTGTGAATTTCTATTTATACCGCTTCACACATATAAAAAACATTTACAGTATGATGCCGATTTTACACAGCTCCTTTTAAAAGAACTTGCTTATAAATTAAAAACCTGTACGATATCTTCGAGAGTAAATGCCCTATCTTCTGTATCTACACGTTTAGCAGCCTATTATTGTACATTGGCATCAGTTGAGACAAGTAGTGATTATATTGAAACACGAACTTTAGATGAAGTAGCTTCATTAATTGGAACAACAAAGAGACATTTAAATCGCATATTAAAAAAATGGATTGAAGAAGAGGCTATTATTCGAAATGGAGATACGCTTCAAATTTTAAATTGGGAAAAAATCAAGCAATATTCACATGATGTGAGATTTGAATAATAATTAAAACCGCACTTAGTCCTATTACAGAGAACCGTATCATAAATAAAGGCGGTTTTTTATGAAATAACAGCACCATTCCAGTTAGTGTGGAAGGTGCTATTTTCGAATTTGAGGCATAAATATTGCTTGTATTTTTATCAAAGGTAATTAGGCTTTTATTTTTTTCGATTCGTAATAGGGCAATCCATATGATAAAGGTTTTGGTAACGTGGATTGTGGTGCACTAATTGTTGATGAGTGCCTTCCATTTCAATGCGACCTTGATCAATAAAGAGCACACGGTCCATTTTTTCTATACCTATTAAATGATGAGTAATCCAAATAATAGTTTTTCCTTCTAAATTTCGAAAAATTGTATCGAGTAATTTCTTTTCCGTTATAGTATCTAGGCCAATTGTTGGTTCATCTAAAATAACAATAGGTGTTTTTTGTAATAAAATACGTGCAAGTGCGATTCGTTGGCGTTCTCCACCTGAAAAACGCTCTCCTAATTCTTGCATTTTCGTATAATAGCCATGTGGAAGTGAGTGAATATAATCGTGAAGCTGCACTTGTTTAGCAACTTCAATTACCTCTTCGTCTGTCGCATGGATATTTCCTAAACGTATATTGTTCATTACACTAGAGTCAAATAAATGTGGCTTTTGCTGTAGAACAGAAATAAATTTAAACATCTCATCAGTCAATTTACTTGTTGGAATATGATTGAGTGTTACCTGTCCATTTGTTGCTTTAATAGAGCCAAGCAATAGTTTAGCTATCGTACTTTTTCCAGCACCACTTTTTCCAAGAATCGCAATTTTTTCACCTTGTTCAATTGTTAGATTAAGTTGCTGAAGAACAAGTGGTTGGTTTTCATGATAGCGGAAATCTACATCTTTCATCGTTAGTGTAAAATTCGTATCTTCATTTAAACGTTTTACTATTTCTTCATCCACTTGCTGATGATCGATACTAGACTGTTCAATTTCTTCAAGTCGTTGTAGTGATTGATTGTAATTTGGTAGGTGTGTTACGGCTCCTGAAATGGGGGCAAATGCTTCCATTAACGGGAATACAATAAGCACAAAGGCTGCTATCCATAAATGATTGAATACACCAGCTTCCACATGGTTATAAGCAAAAACAATCATTAACACGACAATGAAAGCAATTATTATTTGAAATAAGAAATCACGCCAGCGATTAAATTGCTCCATCTTGAATTCTAACTCGTCTTGTTGTTTTTCAACGTTTTCATAGGATGCTAAGAAATCTTGTTGGCGACCACTTATTTTCCAATCACTCAATCCCATTACAGCATCTGTTAACGTTTGGTAAAGGTGCGTACGAACAGATTTCATTGTCATTTGTCGTTTTCGATTGGCAAGTACAGAAACAAGTGGAACAAGCACAACTAGTACAAACAACATGATTAGCGTGAATAAGGCGAATGGTATGGAGAAAAAACCAAGAGCAATGACAATTAGAAAATAGAGTACAAACCCAACGACACTTGGAAAAATTGTTTTTAAATATAAATTTTGAAGGTGTTCTAAATCGTCTGCTAATACGCCGAGTAAATCCCCTGTTTTAAAGCGTGATTTGAGCAGTAGGCTTTGTGTTTCTAATTTTTGATACAATCGAACACGCATTTTCGATAAAACTTTTAATACAAAATTATGACTTGTTAATTGTTTACCATAGGCCAAAACGGGTTGTGCAATCCCGAAGGCACGAACTAAAACAATCGGTATATAGACAAGGAAAATATTTTGTGGACGTGTCGCAGATTTCGAAATAAGATAACCCGATGTAAACATTAAAGCACCAGCACTACAAACTGTAAGAACACCTAACAAAATAACGATCAAGAGTAATTTTTTATTTTGTTTCACATACGGTTGGATCCACGAATGGTTTAATATACTTGTTCGACTTTCTTTCAACATCATTCCACCTCCGAATGGAGCCCGGCTTTAACAAAATCATAGTAAGTGCCTTGTTTTGCAAGAAGTTCCTCGTGGGTACCCATCTCTATGAGTCGTCCTTCATCAAGGACAAATATCCAATCCATTTCTAACATCCAATGAAGACGATGTGTAGCAAAAAACACTAATTTGTTATCGAATAGCGGTAACATACTTTGTTTCATTTCATATTCCGTTTCAATATCTAAGTGAGCAGTTGGTTCATCAAACAATAATATATTTCGCGTTTGATCTAAAAAGCCACGAGCGAGTGCAATTCTTTGTTCTTGTCCGCCACTTACGACCCGTCCACTTTCACCAATGACTTCATCCAATCCGTTTGGTAAACGTTCAATCATGTCAGTCAAACCAGCTAATTTGCAAGCATTTTCTATTTGTTCCCTCGTTACATTCGGTGTGTAAAATGATACGTTTTTTGCAATCGTATCATTGAAAATATATGGTTTTTGTGGAATATATAAAATTTGTTGCTGCCAGTTTTCTGCTCTTAAACTTGATATTCTATTACCGTTTACTTCAATTTCACCGTTTGTCGGTTGTAAAAAGCCACTTAACACATTAATGAGTGTCGATTTTCCTGATCCACTTGCACCGACGATCCCTATTTTTCCAAACCCTGTCCATGAAAAGGAAAGCTGTCGTAAAGATGGTTGATTGCTTTCTTTATGTTGGACGGCAACATTCGAAAGGGTGATGGTAGATTGTTCATTCCACCGTTTCAATTCAATCGACTGTTTGTTGTGTTCAGGAAGATTAAGTATGTTATATATAGCACTCATTGCATTTTTTCCGTCTAGTGTTGCGTGATAATCAGTCCCAAAATCACGGATTGGTTGGAAATATTCTGGTGCTAAAATTAAAATCGTTAATGCTGGAAACAATAATATTTCTCCATCTATTAAACCTAGCCCTAAAAACAATGCAACAATGGCTACTGATAAACTTGTGAAAAATTGAAGAGCGAAAGATGATAAAAAAGCAATCGCCAATGTACCCATTGTTGATTTTCGGTAGCGTTCACTTACTTGCTCGACATTTCTATCGTAATTTTTACTTAAGCCAAGTAATTTTAATGTTTCTAACCCTCGAAGAGAATCTACAAAGTGATTAGAAAGAACCTGATATGATTCGTATTGTTTATCCGCTCGAATTCTGGCTGCTCTCCCTAATAAAATAAGGAAAAATAGTAGGGTAGGTAAGACAAGCAGCAAAATAATAGCTGATCGAACATCTAACGATAGTGTGTACAGAAAAATAACAATAGGAATAATCAGCATATTGAATAGTTTTGGTAAAAATAATTTAATATAGTTTTCTACTTGGGAAACCCCTTCTAACGCCATTGTCACAATATTGCCTGTACCCTCTGTTGACGTAATATTTGGACCGAGTTGAAACAATTTTGTGTTTAATTTTTTGCGCAAATCGGCACCACTTTGAATGGAAAAAGTGACCATTATTTTATCGCGTAAAAAGATGAGGAAGTGTTTTCCGACATAGAAAACGATAAACAAAAGTAGGGGAACAAGTTGAGTAGTCAACTTTTCCCCATTAAATAAGTTCGTAATAGTCATTGCGAGAGCAACGGCTTGTAAAACAGTCATTACACTTTGTAAAAGTGCAATGACAAATAAAATGGTTAACGTTTTTTTTATGCCATTTAATGTTAATATTGATCGATTGAGCATTCATCACACAACCTTTTCAGCTATTTCTTAGGATGAATACGTTTACGGAACACGTAGTAACTCCAAATTTGATAACCAACCACAAATGGTAATAATGTAACTGCCACCTTTGTCATAACAGAAAGTGTATATTCACCACTAGCTGAGTTGAAAATCGTTAAGTCAAATGAAGGGCCAAAACTACTAATCATTACGCGTGGGAATAGCCCTATAAATAGCATCGCTACTGTAAAGATAATAGTGAAGCCAGTCATTGCAAAGGCAAATCCTTCTTTCTTTTTATTCACAAAAACGAATCCAAGAATAGCACTAATGACAACTAACACTAAAAGTAATGGTGTTGCGACAGGTCTTGCCTCAAATAAATCTGTTTCTATATACGTTAATACCGCAAATGCAACTAAACCAGCAAATAATACGATATAAACCTTATTTAACATTTTAATTGCTCGATCATGTACAGGCCCTGTTGTACGAAGTCCTATAAATGTTATACCGTGAACAAGTGATAACAGAACAACAGCAAGCCCACCAACAACAGAGTATACGTTCACATAGTCAGAAAAACTTCCGTATAGCGTCATCGTTTCATCGATTGGCATGCCACGCACTAAGCTAGTAAATAACATCCCTAATAAGAAAGGGGATAAGAAACTACCAATCGCTATACACCAATGCCAAACATTTATATACTTGTCCGTTTTGGTATGGTGAACATATTCGATCCCTACTCCTCGAGCGATAAGCGCAAGTAGGAAAATAACGAATACTGTATAATATCCGCTAAACATAGTTGCATACCAGTTAGGGAATGCAGCAAACAAAGCACCACCAGCTGTTATTAACCATACTTCATTGGCATCCCAGAACGGTCCAATTGTTTTTAAAAGCTGTTCACGCTCCAGTTTGTTTTTTGCGATTAAGCGAGTGGACATCCCGACACCGAAGTCAAATCCTTCAAGGAAAAAGAACCCGATAAATAATACGGCAATTAGGACAAACCATAATTCAGGTAAACTCATGACTCAAACGCCTCCTTGCTCAATAAATCAACATCATTGTTATTTTCAACTTGTTGATCTGGTCCTTGTTTCGCAACGCGAGCTGTCATATAAATCATAACAATCGCTAAAACAATATAGGCAGTTGAGAAGGAAATAGTTGAAAATAAAATTTGACCTGCCGATACATTCGGTGAAACCGATTGAGCTGTTGTATAGTAACCAAATACTGTCCATGGTTGACGTCCGATTTCTGTCATAATCCAACCTGCCGTATTTGCAATGAATGGCAGTGGAATAGTGTAAAGTAATACTTTTAATAACCATGATTTCTTCTCAAGTGTTTTTTTGTAAGAGAAGAATAGACCTAACATACTTAGTAAAACCATTAATCCACCGAAAACAACCATTATTCGGAAGCTCCAGAATACCGTCTTAACAGGAGGAATATAATTGATTCCTTCACCATATTTCTCTTCATATTCTTCTTGAAGTGTCAGCATTCCTGGGACAGCACCTTCGAACTTGTTATATGCTAGAAAGCTCAAAGCATAAGGTACATCAATTTGCCATGTGTTTTGATGATTTTCTACATCAATACCACCAACGACAGTCCAACCTGCAGGGTCTTCACTATCTTCCCACAGCGCTTCACTTGCTGCCATTTTCATTGGCTGTGATTGCATTAGATGTTGTGCTTGCGAGTGACCAGTAAATGCAATTGCAACTCCACTAATAAAAGCAATAACCATCGCGATATTAAACGATTTACGGAAAAATTCCATGTGACGTTTTTTTAATAAGTTATATGCACTAATACCGCCGACTACTAAACCACCAGTTGCAAGTGCTCCAAAGATAGTATGTGGAAATTCAACGAGTAATTGTGGATTTGTTAAAAGCGCCATAAAGTCAGTTAGTACTGCTTTTCCGTTTTGAATTTCAAATCCGACAGGCTCTTGCATAAATGAGTTGGCAGCTAAAATCCAAAGAGCGGATATCATCGTACCAATACTTACAAGCCACGCTGATGCTGCAATAGCCCATTTAGGTAGTTTGTCGCGACCAAACATCCAAACCCCGATAAAGGTAGATTCCATAAAGAATGCAAGTAATGCCTCTACCGCTAACGGTGCTCCGAAAACATCTCCCATAAAGCGAGAGTATTCAGACCAGTTCATTCCAAATTGAAATTCTTGTAAAATCCCTGTTACAACACCAACTGCAAAGGATAATAGAAATATTTTTCCCCAAAACTTAGACATCTGTAGATAAACTTCTTTTTTCTTCACAGCATACAATGTTTCCATAATGGCCACTATAAAAATCGTTCCGATTGATAGCGGAACAAAAAAGAAGTGGAAAATAGTTGTAATTGCATACTGTAATCGTGCTAACTCAAGTATGTCCAAGATTCTTCCTCCTTTTTTTAATAAAATGGTAAATTCAAAAAATAATATATCTAATTATTATTATATTTATATTATGTTAGAATAGCTTTTTCCTTTAAGGAGAAACAGTTACAAAACTGTGTTTGAATTGTGTCTGAAGAGAAAACTATGTGTAAAATTTGTATTAAGATACAAAATTTATGGTTCTTCACCGAAAGGTGGGGATGACAAATAAGAATTGAAGTGTCGGCTGGCGACTCCTTGGGGATAAGAGCATCCGAAACAAGATGGGAAACTAAGAACGGCACATCGTGTGCCAACGTTTTCCTGAACAACATCCTGTTGTCCCGAAGCCGCGGCCCCAGGAAAGCGTCCAGCCAGAACGGAAATCAACTCTAGTGATTTAACATGGAGGTGTATTGTGGATGTTTACTTATACAAGATATTTAGCATGTGACAAGGATATAGCCGAAGAAATTGCGCAAAATACATTTTTTAGGACGTTGAAATCATCGAACTACATTAGACCGCATTTAGCAAATAGCGGAGAACTGTATTATATGTAAGTGCAGTTTTTAATAAACGATCCAGAATGTAGGGGTAACTAATATTCTTGGTGTTTTTTATTTAAACTAATTTTCTTATGCAACAAAAACCGTTGTCTCTCTAGTTTTTTTCATCTATTTTTAGCTTGTCTAAAATGAAATATTACTTCAAATATAAACTAACAATATTTGCATTAGGAAAACAGATTGACATTGATTTTATATCATATTAGTATATTCAAATAATCAAATATACTAATATAAAGAGAGATGATTTTAGGTTGAATTCGGGAATATTCAGTGATTATTCACTAGAAAAATTTCGGAAGGATTTGATTTCAGGGATAATTGTGGGCGTTATTGCTGTTCCACTTGGGATGGCGTTTGCGATAGCGTCAGGTGTGAAACCAGAGTACGGTATTTACACAACAATTATTGCGGGTATTATCGTATCTATTTTTGGTGGATCCAAATTTCAAATCGCAGGACCTACGGGTGCCTTTATTCCGATTCTATTAGGTATCGTTATTAGTTATGGATACGAAAATCTATTAATTGCAGGATTTTTAGCGGGAATACTGCTGGTTTTAATGGGGATATTTAAGCTTGGAGAATTAATAAAATATATCCCGAGACCAGTGACCATTGGTTTCACGACGGGGATAGCAGTCACTATTTTTTCAGGTCAAATCAGTAACTTTTTAGGGCTTACTGGTATAAAGAACCAAGAACACTTCACAGAAAAAATGAAAGAAATTTATCTACATTTAGATACAATCAATATATACAGTGTAATTGTAGCTGTAATTGGCCTAATTCTTATTTTAATTACACGTAAGTGTCTACCTAAAGTTCCAGGAGCTTTAGTGGGATTGATAGGATCAAGTTTAGTAGCAACGATATTTTTTCCTGAGCAACTAGCTACAATAGGTTCTACCTATGGGGAGATTCCTAATACTTTACCGAGCCTTCAATTTCCTGAAATAACATGGGATCGAATTGTAATGTTAATTGGTCCTGCTTTAGTTATTGCTATGCTAGGGGGTATAGAGTCATTATTATCTGCTGTCGTGGCTGATGAAATGACAGGTACTAAGCACAATAGTAATCGTGAATTAATCGGTCAAGGGATTGCCAATATGGTAACACCTTTATTTGGTGGGATTCCTGCCACGGGGGCTGTCGCTCGAACAGCAACCAATGTAAAGAACGGGGCAGCAACCCCGGTATCGGGTATTATTCATGGGTTAGTCGTCTTAGCTGTGCTTTTATTATTAGCGCCGCTTGCATCTAATATTCCTTTAGCTAGTATGGCGCCTATCTTGATGGTCGTGGCGTGGAATATGAGTGAAATTGAAAAGTTTGGCCAAATTCTCAAAACGAGAACGTGGGATTCTGTTATCCTTGTCACTATATTTTTATTAACTGTTTTTGTTGATTTAACTACTGCTGTTGGAGTAGGTATATTACTTTCCATGATACTCTTTGTAAAAACAATGAGTGAATTACATGTCGTTTCAAAGGTGCTGCCAGATCCGACAGATAAGCGCCAAAGAGTAACACCTCATGTCTTAAATGATGAACACGACTGCCCACAAATTAATATTTGTACGATTGAAGGACCATTATTTTTTGGCTCGGCACAGATGTTTGAAAAAACATTACGAGGGGTTGTCCATCCTGAAGCGAAAATAGTAATTTTGCGTCTAGGTAAGGTACCCTATATGGATACTACAGGGGGATCCACTCTTTCAAGTATCGTAAAAACGATGAAAGCAAGTGGGGGAACTATTCTTGTATCAGGCTTGCAAGCTCAACCAAGATCTATATTGAAAAAAACAGGATTATATGATGAAATTGGAGAAAGTAATTTTTATGAACACACGGGAGAAGCTATAAATTATGCGCTTAATCATATAAACTTAGACAAATGTATAGGTTGTAAGCATTTTGCATTCCGAGAATGTAGTCGTTTATCCCGCATTAACGGGCAGTAAGACACGCACCTCTAAGCTTAAGTAATACGAGAAGCGAAGGTGGGAGATTAACTGCCCGTGAAAGCCCGATTGGTTCAACTGATAATCAGTGGGAGTGTCGCCGACTAAAGCCCATCAACCATGTGACTTAGTGGGCATTAGCACGTCCCGGGAGTCAAAACTCTCACTGGTTAAAGTTGACTTTATCCAAACCAGAAAAACAATAAACATGTAGTCAAAGGAGAAGCTATGAATTTAGAATTACAAAAATTTAAGGCTGATTTTTTCAAGGCGCTTTCCCATCCTTTACGAATAAGAATATTAGAGTTGCTTGCCGAGGGAGAGAAAAATGTAAATGAACTACAAACACTAATAGGTTCTGAAGGCTCCTCTGTTTCGCAGCAATTAAGTATTTTAAGGAGTAAAAACATTGTAGACAGTAAAAAAGAAGGAAATCGCGTCCTATATTCATTGCGAGATCCTATGATAATTGATCTGTTAAATATAGCACGTCAAATTTTCAATAATCATTTAATCGAAACGATTTCGATGTTAGATAAATTCACGGAAGCTGATGAAGAAGTCGAAGAAAAGCAATAAGAGGTCTATCTACATTCTCTACAGAGAATCAAATCATAAGTAAAATAAGGATAAAAAAGCCGAAGAGATCTATATCTAGATTCTTCGGCTTTTTCCATTATGCAAATTATATCAATTACTTAATTTCGAATAAGATAGTCAAATGCACCGAGTGCTGTAGTAGCGCCGGATCCCATGGAAATGATAATTTGCTTGTAAGGACTGTCTGTGCAATCGCCTGCAGCAAATACTCCCGGGATACTCGTAGCACCACGTTTATCTACAACTATTTCACCTATTTTCGTGCGTTCAAGTGTGTCGCCTAGCCATTCGGTATTTGGGACAAGGCCAATCTGAACAAACACACCTTCTACCTCTATGTGGTGTTCTTCCTCTGTTTCACGATTAACGTAGGTAATCCCATTTACTTTTTCGTTACCGGTAATTTCTTTCGTTTGTGCATTCGTGATGACCGTGGCATTAGGAAGGCTGTTAAGGCGTTCTTGCAGGACTGTATCCGCTTTTAGCTCTGAAGCGAATTCAAGGACAGTTACATGCTTCACAATTCCCGCTAAATCGATTGCTGCTTCGACCCCGGAATTGCCTCCACCGATTACGGCTACATTTCTGCCTTCAAATAAAGGTCCATCACAGTGAGGACAGTAAGCTACCCCTTTATTTTTAAATTCATTTTCACCAGGAACACCGAGATTACGCCAGCGTGCCCCAGTGGAAAGGATGACGGTCTTACTTGTAAGAACCGCGCCATTTTCTAATTCAATTTCAATTAGATCTTTCTTTTCCAGACGTACTGTTCGCTGACCTTTCATCACGTCGATATCATATTCTTTGATATGTTCTTCCAAGCTGGCAGCAAGCTTTGGACCTTCTGTGTATTTGGTCCCAATGAAGTTTTCAATTCCTAGGGTGTCTAGGATTTGACCACCGAAACGTTCAGCAACAAGTCCAGTACGAATGCCTTTACGTGCCGCATAAATGGCTGCACTAGCACCAGCAGGACCACCACCAACCACGAGAACATCGTACGGTTCTTTATTTGTGAACTCGGAGGCATCCTGTGTATTGCCCATTTTTGCTAGGATTTCATCTATTGTCATACGACCGCTTCCAAAGGCTTCCCCATTTAAGAAGACAGTTGGTACAGCCAGAATGTTTTTCTTTTCGATTTCCTCTTTGAAGACTGCCCCGTCAATCATCGTATGAGTAATGCCAGGGTTGAGAATGCTCATTATGTTTAGTGCTTGCACAACATCTGGGCAGTTATGACAGCTTAGGCTGACATAGGTTTCAAAATGGTATGTGCCTTCCATCGCCTTTATTCGGTTCATGACACTTTGATCAATCTTCGGAGCTCGTCCACTTACTTGAAGCAAGGCTAATACGAGGGAAGTAAATTCATGTCCTAGAGGAATACCCGCAAACGTAACCCCTGTATCTTCCTTGACACGATTTATACTAAAACTCGGAGTTCTAGGAAGAGAAGCCTTCTCTATCGTAATTTTAGCTGACATAGAAGCCAGTTCATCAAGAAGAGCCTGCATATCACTTGATACTTTATCAGAGCCAGCGCTGACTTTTAGTACGATGTCGTTTTCTACTAGCTGAAGGTACTGATGTAATTGTGCTTTTAAATCTGCATCAAGAATCATTTGCTCTACTCCTTAAATTTTCCCTACAAGGTCAAGGCTTGGCTTAAGTGTTTCAGCGCCTTCCTTCCATTTAGCTGGGCAGACTTCACCTGGGTTGTTGCGAACATATTGAGCAGCCTTAATTTTATTAATTAATGTGCTCGCATCACGGCCGATTCCATCCGCATTAATTTCAATTGCTTGGATAATACCATCTGGGTCAATGATGAAAGTACCACGGTCAGCTTGTCCTAGCTCTTCGATATATACATCAAAGTTGCGGGAAAGAATATGAGCAGGGTCACCAATCATTGTATACGTAATCTTTCCGATTGCCTCAGAAGTATCATGCCAAGCTTTGTGTGTGAAGTGAGAATCTCTAGAAACGGAGAATACTTCAACTCCTAATTCTTGAAGTGCAGGATACTGATCTTGAAGGTCTTCAAGCTCCGTTGGACAAACAAACGTAAAATCTGCAGGATAGAAGCACACAACGCTCCATTTACCTTTTAAATCTTGTTCCGTAACTTCGATAAAATCACCATTTCGATATGCTTGTGCTTTAAATGGCAGTATTTCTTTTCCTATCAATGACATAGTTAAAATCCTCCTAAAATCCAGTTAACTTAATGAAAGCTTAATTAAGCTATCTTATGTTAATCTGTCCTGATAAAAATTATGTAAACATCCAATTAAATAATTTACTTCAAAATGCAGAAAAAGGGTATATTTACATAATGGTGGAAAAGGTAAAATAACCCTTCTGGCGTATAATTAGCCAGATCCTGAAAGAGAAAAATAACTATAGTTACTTATAAACTTTCTCCATGTTAACAGTAAGTCAAAGCATATTTATGCATTTTTAGAGAGACGTCCTTTATAATAAAAAAGTAATAATATTTAGAAAGGAGCTGCTTACATGGCACAATCATTAAAAGGGAAAGTAGCAATTATTACAGGTGCGGCGAGAGGAATAGGGAAAGCAACTGCAATTGCATTGGCAAAAGAAGGTGTGAATGTCGGTCTTCTAGCTAGAACAGAGTCAACATTAAAAGAAGTGGCTGCTGAAATAAAGAGCCTTGGTGTGAAAGTAGCATATGCAACTGCTGACGTATCTTCAAAAGAACAAGTAGAGGCAGCTATATCAGCATTAACCAATGACCTAGGAGCTGCTGATATCTTAATAAATAACGCAGGTATTGGAAGCTTTGGAACTCTTCTAGACATGGATCCAGAAGAATGGAAAAGCATCGTTGATACAAACTTAATGGGAACATATTATGTAACTCGTGCAGTATTACCTCAATTAATAGAGAAAAATGGTGGAGACATTATTAATATCTCATCTACTAATGGATTGAGCGGTGCAGCTACGTCAAGTGCATACAGTGCATCTAAGTTTGGTGTAATTGGTTTAACAGAATCTCTAGCACAGGAGGTTCGTCGAAATAATATTCGCGTATCTGCTTTAACTCCAAGTACAGTTGCAACAGATTTAGCTATTGATACTAATCTGATTAAAGAAAACGATGACTCTAAATTTATGCAGCCAGAGGACATAGCGGAATTTATTGTAAATCAATTAAAACTAAACCCACGTATTTATGTGAAAACGGCAAGTTTTATTGCAACAAATCCTTACTAAACTATTCTTTGTAGAGTTGGAGACTAATAGCTTCAACTCTTTTTCGCTTATTTTCAATAATAGTGTCATAATAAAAAGATTAGGGACAGAAAAGGATGTGGCAAGATGAAATACAGCAAAACGGTTATGACTAAGCTGATTAACGAGCACCGTGATTTACATGACGAGCTTAAAAAAATAAAAGCTGAAATGGGCCTAGAGAAAAACTTAGCGATTAAAGCGCTATACCACTCAGCAGTCGCAGATAATGGTCGTTATATGAAGGAATATCAAGACTTGGAACGTCTACACTAAAAGAAGCTCAGGCTGTATTCCTGAGCTTTTATTCTCCGTCATATTTCCTACGTTCTATTTTCATTTCTTCTATTTTTTTCATTTGCTCCTGATAATCCTTCTCCATTTCGGATGTAGAAGGAAGAAAGGACTCTGTATTAAAGTCAACTCTTTTTCCGTAACGAAGCATTTCGTAGATAATCATGCCATTGTTAGGTTTTCCATTAAAGGTGATCATCGGCACTGCATCAAAAAGTACATAATAGAAAGCATAAAAAACAAAGCGCTCCCAAAACGTTTTATATTCCTCCGCCCATCCGTTAGCGATGAAAAAATTAATGATTAACGCTAAGGATAAATTCATAAGAATGGGAGCAGAGTAAATGCAAATGTAAGCAAACTTACTTTTTCGTTTCAACTCATCATAGGAAAACCAGCTATATAAATGATAATATTTATGAATGTCTATCATGCCAAACTTCAAAATCCTCGGACCAGAGCCTATCGTTAGTCTTGGATTAATAACCCCAAATAACCAGCTGACTAGTAAATAACCAAACTCCCGAAGAAATATCACCACAGGTAGAATAATAAATGCGGAAATTACTAATGATACTAAATCAGATATTCCAAACATGATTATTCACATCCCTCATATAAGTCTCAAAGCTTTCCTTATACCCGTTTTAGTAGATTTAAATCTCAAGCGAATATTTTCAAACCATCCTCCTATACTAAAGAAGCATGAGAAAAGGAGGAGCTATTATGGCTAAGCATACAGATCAAAGCTGGAAAAAGGATCACCCAGTAACCTTATCGACTAATTCAGTGGAGAAGGCTGACCGTGCAGTGAAGCAGGCAATGTCACATCCAGAAGAGATGGCGGTAGAGCATGCATTCAACTCTATTTCGCATGCAGAAAATTCTCTTTCTAATGCAGAGAAGCATAACGAACACTTAGATATAGTGGACCAGAACAAAGAGCATTTAGAAACGATTAAACGTCAATTAGGCGAAGTCGAAGAGTAATAACCCGGCATAGAAAAAACCGATTATCTTTTTAGGATAATCGGTTTTTTTATAAACTTAGCCGTTTAAATAGTATACGTACACCTTTCTATCTTCATCATATTCAAGCGATAAACGTTTATATGTACTGTTTTCAATGGTAACGCTGTCTAAGGATAACGCTAGCATGATATCCTCTAAATTCTTTTCAGTAGCTTCCCTGATAATCTTTCTGTCTGAATAAAATAAGCGATATTCAATCGTGTTGGGTGTTTTTTCAATAGTGTCGGTATATGGCTGTTCATTCTTGCAATCATATAAATCAATAAAATAAGTATCATCTTGAATTTAGAGCCCTCCCTATTTTTTGCTTTATTATTCCATTAAGTGGTTTTCATATAAAGCCGTAATACCGGTTAAATTACTATTAATAAAAGCGATCCGCCATGTAAATTAGCTAAAATAATTATACCATTTTATGTAAAATTGATTATACAATTACCAAAAAGAATAAAAGATTTCTCTGTTAAGATAAAAAGTAATAAAGAATAGTTATTAATCTCTATGCAAAGAGAATTATTTCAAAAGGAGATTGCAAATGAAATCGGAAAAAAACTATTTGGTTACATTGCTTCTTTGTTTCTTTCTAGGTAGTGTTGGTATCCATAGATTCTATGTTGGAAAAGTTGGTACAGGAATACTAATGCTTCTAACTGCTGGCGGCTTTGGTTTATGGACTATAATAGATTTTCTAGTTATAGCGTTTGGAAATTTCAAGGATAAAGATGGAAGAAAGATAAAAGCATAATTTGTGAAAGGGTTGCCCTGTAAGTAGAAACTTATAGGACAACCTTCTTTTTTTGTAACCAAGCATTATTTTCATTTTTTCACTATAACAGCAAGAAATAGGAGGAAGAATAAGACATTTACTAGTAGAATAATGGATAAGAAAGGCGGGTGGTCTAATGAAGAGGCTTAATCTAACCTTTGATGAAAAATGGGAGATTTTTTTAGCTTGTGACAGCACATATGACGGACTGTTTTATACGGCAGTTAAAACAACTAAAATCTATTGTCGGCCATCTTGCAAATCACGTAAGCCAAAAAAGATGAATGTAGCATTCTATGAAACAGTGCAGGCAGCAGAGCAGGCTGGTTTTCGTGCATGCAAAAGGTGTCAGCCAGAGGTAGTGCGTTCCCCTCAAGAGGAGCTTGTTAAAAAGGTGACGGAGTTTTTAATTAACAATCATAAACAGAAGCTTACTTTGCAGGATATAGCTAACCACGTTGGTATAAGCCCGTTTCATTTAGACCGAACGTTTAAGCAGCTAATGAAAGAAACACCACGTTCCTATCTAGAGAAAATTCGAGTTAATCGAGCAGTTTATCTTCTAAGGCATACAGACCGATCCAATTTGGAAATTTGCTACGAGGTGGGGTTTCAAAGTCAGTCCAGCTTCTACCAATCCTTTCGTAAGCTAACAGCAGTAACTCCAAGTCAGCTTCGAGAGGAGGATGTAACATGAATTGGTCTTCTATAGCGGGTATGGTAGAAATCTATCCACCTAATGAATTTAATTTTGAAGAATGCCTCTTATTTCTGAATAGGTCTTCTAAGGAAGTGTTACATCGAATAAAGGAAGGCCATTTGTATAAGCTTCTGAAAGTGGATGAATCGCTCGTTCTATGTAAAATTAGCTGGCTGGACCCAATCATTCGGGTAGAATTTCCCCTTCGTTCTGTCTCTAGAATGGGGCAGGAGTATGTGGTGTCTTATATATGGGAGTGGTTTGACTTAGAATATGATATTGATCAATTTTACAAAGGCTCTTCTGAGGACAAACTGTTAAAAGAACTGGTCAAAAATTATAGAGGTCTTCGGATAATAGGAATTCCAGACTTGTTTGAAGCACTTTGCTGGGCAATACTAGGACAGCAAATTACACTTTCCTTTGCCTATACACTAAAGAAACGTTTTGTTGAATGCTATGGAGAATCTCTCTCTTTTGAACAGGAGGATTATTGGACTTTTCCTAGTGCTCACGTAATTGCTAAGCTAAATGTAGAGGAGTTAAAGGAGCTGCAATTTTCTACTAGGAAGGCTGAATATATTATCGATATTGCAAAGGCTATTTCCATTGGACAGTTGTCAAAGGAAGAGCTGCTTGCATTGAATGATTATCATCTAGTGAAAAAACGGTTAGTTGCTCAAAGAGGAATCGGTCCATGGACAGCAGACTATGTCATGATGAAATGTCTACATTTCCCTAATGCTTTTCCAATAGGGGATGTTGGTCTTCACAATGCTATAAAAGCTCAAGCTAGGCTGGAACGTAAGCCAACCTTAGAGGAGCTTACTGCTATATCAATGAATTGGAAAGGATTTGAGGCTTATGCAACCTTCTATTTATGGAGATCATTATACGAACCAAATTAGTATGCTGGATTACCAGTCTCCCATTGGAATTATAGAAATTCTAGGAACAAAGGAAGCGATACTTTCTATCCTCTTTTCAGAAAAGGAGCTTCCAGAACATTCCATAACGGGTGAAACGCCTTCCGTATTAGTAGAGTGCTTTCATCAGCTAGATGAATACTTTCGAGGAACACGAATGGATTTTACATTTCCCATTCTGTACGAGGGAACGGAATTTCAGCAGAAGGTGTGGGGAGCACTCACAAGTATTCCTTACTCAAAGACAGGCTCCTACAAGGAAATTGCCGAGTCAATTGGTCACCATAAAGCAGTGAGAGCAGTGGGGACGGCTAATGGAAGAAACAAGCTAAGCATCGTCATACCGTGCCATCGAATTATTGGCGCAAATGGTACACTAACCGGGTACGCTGGTGGTGTATGGAGAAAGGAATGGCTGCTCGAGCATGAAAGGAAGCATTATAAGGGAGAATAAATAATTATAGCTATTCAATCAAACATGGGAAAAGGTGATCTATCTGCATATTAAATATTTTTATAGGTTAATGGTCTTTAAAGCTTCACGTAAAGAATTAGAGGAAGTATTGCTTCAATTTGGAGTCCATGTTCGCCCTAAATATGAGAACGGAGAAGAGTTACCTCCATTTTATAATCCCGAGCAAGAAGATAGTTTATATTATGACTTTCAATTACTATCTTCCTTTCCTAATATCCAAAAGTTCAATGAAGAATTAGCTGACTTAATCCCTAAAATTAGTGATGGTGGTAGCTACCAACCTTCTGCAGGGTTCGTGTTTTACGAAAGTGACTATAAAAATGCCCCATTCTTTAAATTAATGGGGACAGGTAATTCAAGCCGTGCTTTTATAGATAGTCGGAAGAAAAAAATTGATAAACACATTTTTTGTACCACCTGCTCTATTCATTCCAGAAATTTGTTATCTCCACTTGAAGTGAATTATTCAAAAGCAGGAAAGCGTTTAATGGCAAATGTAGACCAAGAATATTGGGTCATAACAGAAAAGTTTGCCAACCTTTTAGATGAGTGGAAACTGACAGGTTATGAATTAAAAGAAGTGATTGATAAAAGTCCCAATCCCCAAAAACTATTTAGATTAATTCCGACTGTGGAAATGCCTAATTGGTCAAAAGATATGAAATTCCATTATATTGATCGTGGCTGTCCTAAGTGTGAATATAGAGACTGGGTTCCTTTGACTTTTCATTATGACCATTCCACTTTGAATGGTTTACAAACAGATTTTGCTTTTACGAAAGAGTACGTTTTTTCAGGAAGTATAGCTTATAAACCACTGTTAGTTAGCGCACGCTTTCGAAATTTAATTATTGAAAATAAGATTTCCAATGAAATTATTAACTTAGATGATAAACAATATAAATCCAGTAGTTGGTTTTTTCAACCAATTACGGTCTCCGGATAAAGGTAATTTTCCACATTGTAGAATCTTTTAAATCGGAATGATGTTGTCTTGTTCGCAAGTCCTCTTTATATCTGTGCTTCTAAAAAAAGCTGTCTGAAATTGTCTAATCATTAACTATTTTTATTTTAAGAATTTTTTACAATGTGTTACTATTTACTTGGTAAGATGAAGAGTTACTGCATAACCAAAGCCACCATCCTTGCAATTAGCTTGGTATAGGCTTTGTTTTTTGTGTTATCCTTGGATGGAAGGTATTCTTCTTCTATGTAAGCTTTCAAAAATCTTATTATTATAATATAATATAGTATAAATTCTCAAACTAATACTAATTTTATTGCATTATGACATGGGTATAGGTGTGTGAATAGGCACCAAGAAATCGCCTATATCATTCCTAAAAATCTTAAGATATAAGGATGGTAAAAATGAGCAATATAGAACCAAGTACAGACGTTATCTTAATTGGTGCTGGAATTATGAGTGCGACCTTAGGGACAATCTTAAAAGAGCTTGCGCCAGAAATGAATATCAAAGTGTTTGAAAAGCTAGACAAAGCAGGCGAAGAAAGCTCAAACGAGTGGAATAATGCAGGTACAGGACATGCTGCTCTTTGTGAGCTCAACTATACTACAGAAAAACCAGACGGTTCTATTGATATTAGTAAAGCAATCAATGTCAATGAACAGTTCCAGGTTTCTATGCAATTCTGGGCACATCTTGTGAAAAATAAGCTAATTAACAATCCAGAAGACTTCATCATGCCACTTCCACATATGAGTATGGTTCAGGGCGAGGAAAACGTGAAGTTCTTGAAAAAACGCTTTGAAGCTATGTCTAAAAACCCTCTTTTCCAAGGCATGGAATACTCAGAGGATGCAGAGCAATTAAAAGAATGGATCCCGTTAATTATGGAAAATCGTGAAGCAAATCAAGCAATTGCTGCAACAAAGATTGATACAGGAACAGATGTTAACTTCGGTTCTCTAACTCGTATGCTATTTACACATTTGAAATCACAGGGTGTGGAGATCAGCTATAACAATTCTGTTGAAAACTTAAATCGTACCACTGACGGCAAGTGGGAAGTAAAAGTGAAAAACAATGCTGAAGGAAAGCTAGAAACCCATAAAGCTAAATTTGTCTTCATTGGTGGTGGAGGCGGAAGCTTACACTTATTACAAAAATCAGGGATACCTGAAGGAAAACATATTGGTGGATTCCCAGTAAGTGGTATCTTCTTAGTGTGTAAAAATCCAGAGGTTATTGCGCAGCATCATGCGAAGGTATACGGAAAAGCAGCAGTTGGTGCTCCACCGATGTCCGTTCCTCACCTAGATACGCGCTTTATCGATAATAAAAAATCCTTATTGTTTGGACCATTTGCTGGCTTCTCTCCTAAGTTCTTGAAGACAGGCTCTATGATGGACTTAGTAACTTCTGTTAAGCCACATAATCTTTTCACTATGTTAGCAGCAGGTGCAAAAGAAATGTCCTTAACGAAGTATTTAGTTCAACAATTAATGCTTTCAAAAGAGCAACGTATGGAAGAACTTCGCCTATTTATTCCTAACGCCAAAAGCGAAGATTGGGATTTAATCGTAGCAGGACAACGTGTACAGGTTATTAAAGATACAGAGGCTGGCGGTAAAGGGACCCTTCAATTTGGTACAGAGGTAATCACTGCAGCTGACGGTTCCATTGCAGCTTTACTAGGAGCTTCTCCAGGGGCTTCAACAGCAGTTCCAGTAATGTTGAATGTCATTCAGCGCTGCTTCCCAGACCAATTTAAAGAATGGGAGCCAAAAATTAAAGAGATGATTCCATCGTTCGGATTATCCTTAATGGCAAATCCTGATTTATTGAAGGAAGTACATGCATCTACAGCAGAAGTTTTGTTTAAGAAAACAGAATTAGTATAAAATCTTAGCCTTCAACTCCTTCCGAGTTGAAGGTTTTTGCTTTTTCTGTCGAATAAATTTACGCTGACCAGCGCGATAGCTAGATAGGGTAATGGAAAGACTAGTGTTCAAATGATAGTAGCATGGTTGTTATATTTGCTGCTAGTTTGTTTTGGGGACTAAATCTCTTTTCCGAATTTTATAGTATAATAGGGATAACGTATGAAATAGAAAAGGATCCTGCTATATGAAACGTTTTAAAATCAGATTAATAGTTGGAGTGGCAGCCATCCTCCTCCTATCTCTTACCAGTATAAATATTTATACTTCTTACATAAAGACTATTGAAACGGTGGAGGAAACAATAGCCAACCAAAGCTTAGAAGCTGCAAAATCCATTGCTTCTGACATGGATTTACATACATACGAACAATTCTTGCAAAATCCTGTAGAGAATGAATACTATGATGAAATAACCGAATATTTAAATGATGCCAGAAATAAGCTAGGTGTCCTATATGTATACGTTCTAGAGATAGATAACCCTACTGTATCAAGAGCGCTGGCTATGGGTGGTCCGCCAAAGATGCAGGAAAACTTCCAAATAGGAGATCCTTGTACGGTTCCTACCCAGGATGTGAAGAAGGCGTATGCGGGTAATACTTACATAACAGAGGTGATTGAGGATCCTACCTATGGCAATTACCTTTCAGTTGGGGCACCTATTAAGGATGAAGAAAATCAGATACTTGGATATATAGGAATTGATATTAGTACGGAGTCATTAAATTCTATCAAAAAAGAAGTAATTAAAAGTAACATTCCTCTTTTTATTTTTAATGGACTATTCATCTTAATTGTTATCATTTTGTTCTCCTTCATACAAAAATGGTATAGGAAGGAGTTGAAAAAGGAAGTAGGCTATACAGAGGATACATATCAAAATGAAATAAAAACTCTCATTACCTCTATTGCTTCCATACGTCATGACTATGTAAATCACATGCAGGTAGTGCATGGATTTTTAAAGCTTGGGGCTTCTGATAAGGCGTTGCAGTATCTAAATTCGCTGTTGAAGGAGACTCAGCCGCTTCAAACCGAAGCTTCTTTTTCTAATCATCCCGGACTTTCCATTTTACTGCAGATTAAAAAGCTTGCAGCTCAAAATAATCATGTAGAGATGGAGCTTTCCATTTCAGAAGATTCTTTTCAGCATATTAAAACAACAGATCTTATTAAAATTTTATCGAATCTAATAGATAATGCGATTGAAGCGACGATTGAATTACCAGAGGATGAGCGTTATGTATCTATTCATTGTGAAGCAAATGATACTCACTATATATTTATCGTAACAAATACTGGTCCTATGATTATGGATAAAGAGGAAATCTTTAAGCAAGGCTATTCAACTAAAAAAGGTAGAACGAAGGAAGCAAGAGGACAGGGATTATTCATTGTAAAAGAAGTAGTGAAAAAATACGCTGGAGATATCGATGTCAGCTCCTCAGCTACTCTAAAAACTACTGCTATTGTAAAAATACCGAAGAGTTAAGGCAGGGACAAACCTCTTATAATTCTTTATGAAGGGAATAGATTTTGTCCCAGCTTTTAAATAAGAATATAAAAGCCAGTAAATTCTACTCGCTGTAGAACTTATTGGCTTTTTCATATTAACGTTGGTTTGCCCCATGTCTGTTCTAGTAATTATTGTTGACCGTTAATTAAGACAGATTCAGTGATAGAGTCAAAGACGTCTAAATGCTTTTCATAGTTCTCAGGTAAGCTAGCATAAGTAAATATGAAAGCTCTATCCTCATGTATAAATGTTCGTTGGTTTAGCTGAGTTCCTTCCTGCGTGTTAAAGCTTACAGCCTCGTTCCAATCCATCCCATTTACATTGTAGTAATCAATACTTTCATAATCGAACCCTGTAATATTTGTAGCTGCCTCAATATAATCCTTTAATTCCATTTTCATTGGTAGCTGTTCCACTACCACGTTAACATTTGAACGATCATTTTGGTCTATGATATATAATGCAACTGGCATTCCTTGATCCGGTACTTCCACCTGCTCAGCGTTTTCGGGTAAATTAAAATTGATTCCTTCAAATTCTATATTTCCTTGTATATTGCTTTCTATAGTGTTTTCTTCATCCTGGGTAGCAGAGTCATCTTCTACCTTTTCCTCTTCTTCAACAGGGCTATCAGCGGATGCTTCTTCCAATAGTTCAACGTCAGCTTCAAACGTATCATCCTCTTTAGCTCCATCTGTTTCAGAGTCAGAACAGCCAGTTAGAATGACAGTTCCCAACAACAAACCTGCTACTAAATCTTTAACAGACATGTTTTCACTCCTCTTTCCTGAATTATCTGTCTATCATATTAGGAAAAATATAATAAACTAGTATTACAATGTTTCTATTCACTTTTTTAGGTAAATTGAAACCTATTTATTTAAAAAATGTAAAGAACGTTATAAAAATGAAATATTGTTAATGTAAAATCTATAGCTTTTCTACTTAGGCAACATATTTGTGGGGGGAGAGAAATTGGGAGCACTGATTGAATTAAGAAATGTAACGAAATAAAAAGAAGCAGGTAAGATAGATAACCAATTTTCCCATTGGTGCCTTCCACCTCTACGTTCAGCCCTTGAAATAATGAGTATGAGAGATGAAGAGTTCTCTTTTTCTATATATATGTATGGACAATTTGATTGGATTTTTCTTTATAGTCTACTGTTAATTGCTTTCTTATAGCTATTGTGACAAAAAGAAGGAAAGCATAAGAAATTCACATAATCCCCTATTAAAGAGCCAAGCTATAAAAAAATGGAGGGATTATTGTGTATCATAATTATTCAGCAGGAGATATCGTATATGTTTTTTATCGCAATCCACATACGCAAGATGTTGCCAATGTCCAGCAGGCAGCAGTTGTAAATAATCCAGAGCAACCGGAGGAGCTTGCTATTTTTCTTTATGAGACCTATTATCCTTTAACAGTGGATTTAGCTGTTTATACTACCGAGATGGAAGCGGAAAATGCTTACCGTCAGTACTTTCAATGAGGGAAAGAGTATGAGAAAGCCTTTCACACCGCAATTGGTTTATTTTGAGCCGAAAGCATTAGATTATCCTTTAGGGATGGAATTGCTAGAGAAGTTTAGAAACATGGGAACAGAAATACGGTATACAACCTCACATAATCAGGTAAGAGATTTACCAGGAGAAAATGATTTCCAAAAGTATCGAATTGCAAAATCTACGCTTGTAGTAGGGATAAGAAAGACCCTAAAATTTGATACTTCTAAGCCCTCCGCAGAATATGCCATTCCTTTTGCGACAGGTTGTATGGGCCATTGCCATTATTGCTACTTGCAGACTACAATGGGGAGCAAGCCATATATCCGAACTTATGTGAATGTGGAGGAAATATTAGAGCAAGCGGATGAATATATGGCAGAGCGAGCACCGGAGATTACACGATTTGAAGCTTCCTGCACCTCTGATATTGTAGGAATCGATCATTTAACACATACACTGAAGCGTGCCATCGAGCATTTTGGACAGTCAGAGCTAGGGAGGTTGCGTTTCGTTACGAAGTTTCATTACGTAGACCATCTGCTTGACGCTAAGCATAACGGTCGTACAAGATTTCGTTTTAGCATAAATGCTGATTATGTGATTAAAAATTTTGAGCCAGGAACCTCTCCTTTAAAAAAGCGAATTGAGGCTGCTGGCAAGGTAGCACGAGCTGGGTATCCTCTCGGCTTTATTGTTGCTCCTATCTATTTGCATGAAGGATGGGAGGAAGGCTATTACCACATGTTTGAACAGTTAGATGCAGAGCTTCCAAAGGATGCACGAGATGATATTACCTTTGAATTTATTCAGCATCGATTCACGAAGCCTGCTAAAAAGATCATACAAAAAAATTATCCGATGACAAAGCTTGAGCTAGATGAAGAAGCTCGTAGACTTAAGTGGGGTAAATATGGTATTGGGAAGTATGTGTATAAAAAAGAGGACGAAGAGGATATTAAGGAGCATCTATCTCAATACATGGAGAAGTTTTTTCCAAATGCAAAGTTTGAATATTTTACTTAAGGGGGCCTACAAAAGGCCCTTTTATATTGGCAAGCCAGCTATAGAGACAAGTGCTAAAGGAAGGGCTAAGTGTTAATATAAGCTTCTTTTTTGAAGAGCTGTTTAGGTCCATCAATCACAAAGAAGAAGCACTGACTCTAAATTAGATTCGTCAGTGCTTCTGCATTTTTCAAAAGTTATTCTTTTCTCATAATAAAGCTTACATGACGACCCGCTTTCCTATCCTCTCTATAAGAAAATCCTTCTTCACTGAGGAATGTACAAGTACGATCTATCAAAATATTATCGGAAGGGATTCCGATAAGCTCACACTGACGTTTTACTGTCAGTTGATTATCAATATGATATTTATTTGTTTCCTCATTAAAATAAATAAACTCATCTGCATAGCCCAATTCTTTAAACTTCGTATAAACGTCCTCATCTACTTCAAATTTTTTCTGACTTAAAGCAGGCCCAATGAATACAAAGAAATCTACTGCATCACAATTTTCTACTTGGATCAGATGTTGAAAAAGCTTGGTAGTTATTTCTTTCACTGTTCCTTGCCAACCGGAATGGACAGCTCCTACTAGATTCTTCTTTTTATTATAAAAAAGCATTGGAACACAATCCGCTGTAAAGCTAGTTAACAATAAATTTGGCTCAAATGTATATAAGGCATCAGTGTCCGGGATTGCTGTGTCTAAGGCGGTTGCTCCTCTGCCACTGTCCTTTTTTGTTACTTTGTAAAAATTTTCACTGTGCGTTTGGTTGGCACAGACCATTTGATCAACATTACAATGTAAGGTTGCGGTGAGGTTTTTCCTGTTGCTCAAAACATCTTCTGGCTTCTGACAAGTATGGAGAGCCATATTATTTTGTTCGGGAGCAGTTACATCCTTTAAAGTAATACCAGCAATAAAATTATCATCATTTCTATACAATCTTGTTTTCATCTTGTCACCTGTTTTCTGTTTATTTTTATTTAGTATACCTTTATTTATGTATTTTTTAAGTATATTAACCAAATTACTATTATTATACCTTGAAATGGTAAAAATATTATAGTAAGATAGTTTCTGTTGTTTTTAAAAATTAAGAATTTTATCTTATCGATTGTTTTTTTATTAAGGGTAATTTTACCTATAAGGATAAATGAAGGGAAGAAAACAAAGTATGAAAAAGGTTTTAAATTTTTCTATTCAAAAGAAGCTGATATTAGCATTTGTAACAGTTTTATTAGTACCAAGTATAGCGATAGGGGGATTTTCCTATACATCTGCTAAGAGTAAGGTAGAGGAGCAAATGCTCAACGCTGCATCTCAAAATGTTGAGCTAATAAACCAGAACGTCAACCTGTATTTTGAAGATAGAATGCGATTAATTATTTACCTAGCTAATTTTATAGAAGGTAAAAATGCGGAACAATCATACCCTATATTTCAAGATATGTTAAAAGAATATCCTGAAGTGCAGTCTTTCTACATAGGTACCACCGATGGAACGATTATTAGCTCTTCCACAAACTCTGATAGGATAGCCACTTCGCAAGAATGGTATAAACAAGCAAATAACGATCCTTCTAAAGTATATATAAGTGAACCATTTACAAAAGAAGATTCACAAGCTGCTTTCATTACTTTATCGAAAAAACTAACCGATGGTAGTGGTGTAGTTGCTTTTGAAATGAAAATTGATCAATTGAAGGAAATGATCAATAAAGCCAAGATAGGGAATGAAGGATATCCTCAGGTTCTCGACCAGAATAGTAAATTCCTTATCCATCCTAATCAACCAGTAGGAGCACCAGCTAATAATGCAGAGCATAAGTATATGTTTGAGCATGAATCAGGCACGACAGAATATATGCTAGAAAAAGAAGAGAAGAAGCTAATGTTTACCACGAATGAGCTTACTGGATGGAAAATATCTGGAACAATGTATTCGAAGGAAATTACGGAAGAAGCAAGCTCTATTCTTGTAAATACATTAACTGTCATTGGAATTGCTTTTATAGGTGGAGCGCTTCTTGTTACCCTTATTCTAAGATCTATACTTCGTCCATTAAAACGTTTAATGAGTGCAACAGAAAAAATTAATAGCGGGAATCTTAACGAACAAATAGAAGTGCATTCTTATGATGAATTAGGTCAACTAAGCAATAGCTTTAATGACATGGTGGACTCTCTCCGTTCGATGGTAGATCAAGTGAATCTTTCATCTGCTACTTTAACGGCATCTTCAGAAGAGCTGCTAGCAAGTGCAGAGGAAAGTAATCATTCTGCTAAGGAAATAGCGGAAAAAACCGAACAGATGGCCATTGGTTCAGAGGAGCAGTTAAATAGTATCAATGGTGCAGCGACAGCCATTAACCAAATGTCAGCAGGCATACAGCAGATAGCAGCACATAGCGAAGAAGTTTCTGGTTTAACAACTAGCACATTAGAGCTTTCTGCTAATGGAGCAAGTAGTGTAAGAAATGTGATTCATCAGATGAATGACATCCATCACACAGTCCAAGACACAGCAAAAATTATTACAAGTCTAGGTAACAGATCAAAGGAGATCGTGAGCATTGTTTCTATTATAACGGAAATATCTAGCCAAACGAATCTTCTTGCATTGAACGCTGCGATTGAAGCAGCGCGTGCTGGAGAGCATGGTAAGGGATTTGCTGTTGTGGCCGACGAGGTTAGAAAATTAGCAGAACAATCTACTACTTCTGCACAACAGATTTCAGAGCTCATTATGTCTATACAGAAGGAAACAGAGCAGGCTGTATCCTCCATGCAAAGTGGAACTGCTAAGGTGGTAAGTGGGGTGGAGACAACCCAAAAGTTTGGGGAACTATTTAAGACCATTAATGAGCGAGTGACAGAGGTAAGTGAAAGAGTTCAAGAGGTAGCTGCCTCTATTAACCAAATGTCAGCGGGAAGTGAGCAAATTGTAGAGTCTATTGAAGTTGTAAAAGAATTGGCTGAGGAAGGCTCAAAAGTAAGTAGAAATAATACTCAAATTAGCGAAAATCAATTACAAACAATCGAAGAAGTTACAGCAGCAGCTCAGTCTCTTGCACACTTAGCAGAAGAAATGCAAACTACTCTATCAAGATTCACCCTTTAGATGGAGTATTGGCACAACTCTTTTAAGTTTTCAAATACATCTATTCTAGACTAGTACAAATGAATATCTACATTGAAGTAAACACGTACGATTAATCCAGTGGATATCGTGCGTGTTTTTATTAGGCTTAGTTTATCCATATTATGGTCGAGAAAGAATTACCAAAAGCTTTATATTACATTCGTATTACATAAATGGAAGGGTCTAAACTTTTGACCTTTCCACCTTTTTGAAGCATATAGCTTTCTCTGTAATCTAACTGTAAAATTTCTTCCAAATATTTTGGTGTGAGTAGGTGAAATTATTACTTTAGTATGGAGGTATAAAAAATGAAAGGATTGATAGAATGCTAAAGAAAATTATTCTAGCTTCACTATTATCATTACTATTACCTCTTTCCGCTATGGCGGCAAACACATATACAGTAGTATCAGGAGATACTCTTTGGAAGATTGCTGTAAAAACAGAAACAGGGATATCTGAATTGATTGAAGCAAATCCTCAGATTAGTAATATCAATTTAATTTATCCAGGACAAAAAATAAATGTACCAAGCAACCAAGAATATTCAGTAGAGCAAGAGGTTATTCGCTTAGTAAATGCGGAGCGTACAAAAGCTGGCTTGTCCTCCTTAAAATATGATTGGGAGCTTGCAAGAGTAGCAAAATATAAATCTCAGGATATGCATGATAAGAATTACTTTAGTCATACAAGCCCAACTTACGGTTCCCCATTTACTATGTTGAAAAATTTCGGTATTAACTATAAGTCGGCGGGCGAAAACATTGCTATGGGGCAACGTTCTGCTCAAGCAGTAGTTAATGCATGGATGAATAGTGAAGGTCATCGTGCCAATATTTTAAATAAAAATTATACTCATATTGGAATCGGGTATGTAAAAGACGGTCACTACTGGACACAAATGTTTATACAAAAGTAAGGGAAAAGGGATATCCCATAAGTAGAAAAATTATGGGACAATCTTTCCTTCTTTGATAGATATATGCTATTTACCCTGCTCCTCCGATGCTCGCATGGGGAGATAGAAGAAGTAGATAAAAACATATATAGAAAAAAACAGGGTTGAGAACCTCTCTAATTAGTCATCGACTTTTTAGAGAGGTTTTTTATTTGATTAACAGCTTAAAAAGTAAGTTACAAAGCTATGACAAGTACCCAGAAAAGGTTTGTTTTGAGTTTACTCGGGAATAGGAAGGACACATTATAGAACGGGAAAGCAGAAGAGGAGGTAGATTCTTTGCAACTTCGTCGTTACCTTGTAGTTATTCTGTTTGGGATAATAAGTGTTGGTTTTGTCAGCATGCAGATAGAGGAGGTAGAATCCAAGAGTGATGAGGAAATGCAGATGATAGAAGCTAGAAAGAAGTTCTTTGGCAAGCGGTATGTAGATGAGAACACCGGTAAAATTAGCCCCGATCAAGTAATTTTCTCATGGGTAGGGGTCTCCAATTTTGCCGTGGCTGTAAATGGCCAAGTCATTTTACTGGATGCATGGATACCTGGAGAGGATTCTAACTATGTTCCTGCAACTGCCGAGGAGCTAGCTGCTCTTCAGCCAGAAGCAATCTTCATCGGGCATTCTCATTTTGATCATGCAGATCATGCGGCGGAGATAATAGAAAAGACAGGGGCCACATTAGTAGGCACTCCAGATCATTGTGAGCAAATAAAACAGGATGTAGAGACCGAAGCTGCTATAAATTGCGTAGAAGCGATAAAAGCGGATTCGGCTCCTGGGGCGATTCAAAAACTTAAATTTCTAGAGGGTGTAAAAATTACAGCGATTTCTCACGTTCATTCAGCTCTAGAGCTACCAGATACAGATGACCAATCAGCTCCGCTATTTTCAAAGAAAGATAGAAACAGTGAGGCTCCTAAGGGGGATATAAAGGAATTACTTGCTTCTGTAGGGGAAGACGAGGGAGGTACGGTCATGTACCAATTCCAAGTAGGAGAGTTTACCTTTGCTTGGAATGATTCTGCTGGACCAATTAAAGAAGAGGCACCAGAGTTAACAAACATTCTAGCTTCTTTATCTGAGACAGATGTTCAGCTAGGAGCGATTATGGGCTTTAACCAATATACAAATGGGTTAAGAGACCCGCGAATGTATATAGAGGCTTTAAATCCTAAGGTGTTTGTGCCTACCCACCATGATAATTGGTCTCCACCAATTACTACTAGCGCAGAAAACTATCGTGAAGCTCTTGAAAAGGAGCTGGACAACCTTTCAGGAAATATTCCCGAGCTTATATTCTTATCGGATCCAGATGACTACGTCAAACCCGAGCGTTTAACCTTTAATATATTAGATGAAAAGTGGCGATAAAAAAGTGGTGAGTAGAGAAAGATATAGTCGCTTTCTCTACTCATTTTTATGGTAAGCAGTCATTTTGTATGTAACGTTTCTTTCCTTTATTGCGTCTATTATAGTAACTGTGTATAGGAGCTGAAAAATGAAAAAGCTACTGTTTATTTTGTTACTATTCCTGGTCGCTGGATGTGAAAGTATAAACGAATCTCACCAAGAATACCTATCCTCGTTAGGCTGGGAGATAAAGGCGTCGGGTGAAGTAAAAAAGTATATATTAGATGTTCCGGAAGAGATGCTTGAAAATTATCGAGCAAGTGGTGTGACGTTTATCGAGCAATATAACGGAAAAGAAATAACAAGATATGAATATAAACTTAAGGAAAAAACGGTAGACAATCAGCATTTAATGGCATATGTCTATGAGTATGAGGAGGAAATTATAGGAGGAAGTGGTTCTCTGCCAACTCATACCCCAGGAACCTTCAACTTGGAGAATAAAGAGAGATTGGTAAAGGAGAAATTAATTAAAAAGTAGAAGAAAATTAATGGAAATATGAATTTATATATGGATTGAAAAGAAAAAAATGTAATATAGAATCATTGACAGATAGAAAATGGTCATGTAGACTATGAACAATAATTGAATAAAACCTCGCTTACATAAGTGAGGTAGAGGCGCGATATTTAACAGTTCCTAGAGGAGCAGGAGAAAGCCATGATGCTAGGAAGAAGGAAATGTCGCCGAAGTGTGTAATAATCTCGTTATTACATGCTGGGTCTACAGTGAATAACTGTAGGACTGTCCATGTGAAACATCCCGGTTTCTCATGGTGTGCTATCTCATTAGGGAAAAGTAGAGGAATTCTGGGCAACCATACATAACGGACCTGAGTTCATCTCAGGGCTTTTTTTGTATGTTTGTCCTTTTTTTATTGCTTGAAACATATCATTTATAAAAAAGGAGATTCATAGACATGAAAAACAAGATAACTATTTTCTTAACCATTCTAATTGCTACCATGCTATTAGCGTCATGCGGTACATCTAATCAAGAAGAGACAGGAAATGCTAGTGCTAGCGAGGAAAAAGAAGTGTTTCGAATTGGCTTAGAAGCAGGATATCCTCCTTTTAACTGGACGCAAATGGATGAGTCAAATGGAGCAATAAAAATTAATGGAGCTGCAGAATACGCAGGAGGCTATGATGTAGAAATTGCTAAAAGAATTGCAGAAGGGCTTGGAAGAGAATTAGAAGTGGTGAAATTAGAATGGGATGGCTTAGTTCCAGCTTTAACTTCTGGAAAAATTGATGCTATTATTGCCGGAATGTCTCCAACGGAAGAAAGAAAGAAAACGATTGATTTCTCCGATAATTACTATACCTCTAATTTTGTCATGGTCGTAAAAAAGGGTAGTGCTTATGAGGAAGCAACCTCTATTCAGGACTTTAAAGGTGCTAAAATAACGGGACAATTAAATACTTCTCATTATAATGTGATTGATCAAATCAATGGAGTAAAGAAGCAGCCTGCATCTGATAATTTCCCTGCAATGAGAGTAGCCCTAGAATCTGGCATGATTGATGGCTATGTATCGGAGCGGCCAGAGGGAGTAAGTGCATCCACTGCAAATGAAAACTTTGTGATGATAGAGTTTACTGAAGGTTTTAAAGCAGATCCAGTAGAAACAGCTACAGCTGTTGGATTGCAAAAAGGAAATCCAGATATCGATAAAATTAATGAGATTCTAGCTGGAATAAGTGAAGAAGAACGTCAAAAGCTGATGGATACAGCAATACTTAATCAGCCAGCAGCTGAATAAAAAAGATGGACCAGCTGCCTAAATTAGCAGCTGGTTTTTAAACAGATAAACGAACGAATGTCTTAAATAGGGGGAAAACATGAGTGTAGAGTGGATCATATCAATCGTAACAAATTACTGGCCAATGTTTCTTCGAGGCGCCGGCATTACCTTGCTAATCTCTATTATAGGAACCATTATTGGAGGGGCGATTGGCTTACTTACTGGGGTTATTCGTACAATTCCAAAGCCTTCAAGAGGTATTAAGAAATTTATTTTAACATGTATCAATTTCTTTTTATCAGCTTATATAGAGTTCTTTAGAGGAACACCTATGATTGTACAAGCGATGGTTATCTTTTATGGCTCCGCTTTAGCCTTTGGATGGAACCTGCATACTTTAGTAGCTGCCTTACTGATTGTTTCCATAAACACGGGAGCTTACATGGCTGAAATAGTTAGAGGAGGAATCATCTCCATAGACAAAGGACAGTTTGAAGCCTCCCAAGCAATTGGTATGAATCATTTTCAAACAATGTTCCACGTGGTACTTCCACAAGTAATTCGCAATATTTTACCAGCAACGGGAAATCAGTTCATTATTAATATAAAAGATACTTCTGTGCTTAACGTAATTGGTGTAACAGAACTATTTTTCCAAACAAAATCTATCGCAGGAAATAACTTTCGGTACTTTGAGTCTTTCTTTGTAGCTTGTATCCTCTATTTTGTCATGACGTATGCAGTCACATTAATTTTAAGATATTTTGAGAGGAAGCTAGATGGTCCTGAAAATTACACAATGATAGTTGGCCAACCCCAACAGCTCACTATTCCAGTAAGTAAGAATGAAAACCACTAAAGGAGGAGCAGAAATGGAAAAAGTAATTGATATTCAACATCTAAGCAAATCCTTTGGCACACATGAGGTTCTGCGGGATATAAATTTCTCTGTCCAAAAAGGAGAAGTAGTTTGTATGATCGGCTCCTCTGGCTCAGGTAAATCCACTTTATTGCGTTGTGTGAATCTCCTAGAACAGCCAAGTGGTGGGCAAATTATATATAACGGAGAAAATATTTTAACCTCTAACCAAGACATAAACAGCTATCGAACGAAGCTTGGTATGGTGTTTCAGCAATTTAACTTATTCAACAATCACACTGTATTAGGAAATTGCACAGTTGGCCAAATAAAAGTTTTAAAACGCTCTAAAGAAGAAGCAGAAAGAATTGCGCTTAAGTATTTACAGGTAGTAGGAATGGACCAATACATTCATGCAAAGCCTAAGCAGCTTTCTGGAGGTCAAAAGCAACGAGTAGCTATAGCCAGAGCGTTGTCTATGGAGCCAGACGTTCTATTATTTGATGAACCAACCTCTGCTCTTGATCCTGAAATGGTAGGAGAGGTCTTAAAGGTAATGAAGGAGCTTGCGGAGTCCGGGCTGACCATGCTTATTGTTACTCATGAAATGGATTTTGCTAGAGAAGTATCTCATCGAGTAGTTTTTATGGACAAGGGTGTGATAGCAGAGGAAGGGAGACCAGAGCAGCTCTTTAATAATCCTACTCAGGCATGAACAAAGGAGTTTTTAAAGAGAGTAGTCAGATGATAAATAGGTGCATTGTTGCATTTCCTTTATTCAACTAGAAAATTATAAGATAAACTAGTATATTAGAAGTAGATATTTTTGGAAAATATACTAATGACTTGATAGGCTTCCCTTCTTTACTGATGTGGGAGCTATTTTTTTAAATGGAGATGAACAAGAATTCTGTCCAGAGGTGTGTATATGGTGAATGTGCTAGAAAGGAACAATGTACAAGTAATCGGAAATGGTGAAAAAACATTGGTTTTTGCTCATGGATTTGGGTGTGATCAGACAATGTGGAGATATATTACTCACGCATTTAAACAGGACTATCGAATTGTCTTATTTGATTATGTAGGCTCTGGAAACTCTGATTTATCCTTTTATGACTTTCAAAAATACAACTCGTTAACTGGGTATGTAGAGGATCTCTATGACGTGTTAACCTCCTTGCGATTAAAAGAGGTTATTTTCGTTGGACATTCCATTAGTTCTATGATTGGAATGCTAACAGCCATAAAATATCCTGAGCTTTTTAAAAAGATGATTATGATTGGTCCGTCTCCAAGATATTTAAATGATTTAGATGGCTACTATGGTGGCTTTGAGGAGCCGGATATCTTAGAGTTATTAGAAATGATGGAGATGAACTTTGTGGGATGGGCGACCTCTATGGCACCGAAAGTAGTAGACAAGGAAGACAGTCCGTTAGTTGCAAAGGAAGTAGAGACTAGCTTTCGTTCCAATGACCCGGCAGTTTCCAGACAGTTTGCAGAAGTAACCTTTTATAGTGATCACCGTCGTGAACTTAACGATCTGGATATTCCAGTTTTAATCATCCAATGCTCGGAGGATAGCATTGTGCCGATTGAGGTAGGGCAATACCTGCACTGTCATTTAAAACATAGTAGCCTTCAAATTATGGAGGTAAAAGGGCATTATCCGCATCTTAGTCACCCAGAGGAAACTGCTCAACTGATTTATAATTTTTTGTTGGATTAAGAGGAGATAGCTAAAATGGATGAGCGTTTAAATAATGCCCCTTGTGGCTTTTTCACTATTACGCAAAAAGGCATAATTCAAGAAGTGAACGAGACATTCTTGCAGATGGTTGGTTATAAGAAAGAGGAGCTTATTCAAAAGCATATAGAAATAATTCTAACTGCGGCCAATAAGTTTATATTTCATACTTACTTTTACCCATATATAGAGCTATACGGTAGGGTGGAGGAAATGTTCTTGAGCTTGAAAAATAAAGAAGGTCAAGTTGTGCCAATTCTGCTTAATGGTGTTTACGTAGAAAGGGAAGACACTAAGCTGATTGATTGTGTTGTCGTCTCTATGGGAAAAAGGATGAGTTATGAGAGAGAGATTCGGCAGGCAAAAAAACAGGCGGAAGAAGCATATCGAGAAAAGGAAGAGGCACTTACTAAGCTAGAACAATTACATATAGAAATAGAGAAGAAGCAAGAGAGTCTTATCAGTTTAAATACAAAGCTGGAGGAACTAGCAATAACAGATAAGCTAACAGGTTTGAGAAATCGTCGCTATTTTCATCTAAAGCTGGAGGAACTGATCATTGATTTTGAGAAGGGGCAAGTTCCATTTTCCTTATGCATCTTTGACATTGATTATTTTAAAAAGATAAATGATACGTATGGACATCAAGTAGGAGACAAGGTTCTAGTACAGCTAGCTGGATTGGTAAAAGATATTATAAGAGAAGAAGATTCTGTACTTCGTTATGGAGGAGAGGAATTTATTATTTTATACCCACGTGCAAGTGAAGCAATAGCTCAGAAGGAAGCAGAGAAGGTTAGAAGAGCAATAGAAGAATCCAATTGGGATGCTGGAAGTGTCACCATTAGTATGGGTATCTCTACTTACGGAAAGAATGATACTCATTCGTCCATTGTAGAAAGTGCGGATAAGGCGCTTTATTATTCAAAAGCAAATGGCCGAAATCGAGTGACACACATAGATCAGATCGGAGAAGATACAGATGCTTTTTAATACGATAAAAAAAGATAAAGAGTATTGGCTTGTGGACCAAAGGAAGATGAAGGGTGTGTCAACGGAGGAATATCAACAATCCTTCGCTGTACTCTTGGAACAGTGGAAATACGAGCAAGTAGCATACCTTTCCCTTCTCATGAATCAAGAACTGGAAGAATGGTTACTGGAAAAAGGATTTCATAAAGTATCCTCCATAGTGGAATATACTCGCCAGCTTGATGAGCATTTCTTAACAGAAAGCTTGGTTACCTATGAATCGTTAGAGGAAAGTGAAATGGATGATGTTGATTTTGCGAAGCTTTATGACGTATGTCGAAGTGGCTCGGCAAACAAAAATAACTTATTTTCGATAGAGCAGATTATGGATTCTTTAGAGAGCGAGCTGGGAAGCGGCTGGAGATCCCACTGCTTTATCTTTTCAAAGGATAGAAGCGTACTTGGAATAAGTGTTCCTCACGTCGAAGAGGGGACAAAGGATGAGGGAAGGCTATTCTATTTTGGAGTCATTCCAGAGGAGCGTGGAAAGGGCTACGGAAAAGTATTTCATCGCATATCATTGGAATTAATGAAGAAATTTCATGCCACCTATTATGTTGGAAGTACAGATGAGAACAATAAGCATATGATTCATATCTTTGAAGCAAATGGCTGTAAACTACGCGATAAAAAAGGAATTTATCGAATAAATAAGATCATATAAAAGAGTACAGACAAGAGAGTCTGTACTCTTTTCCTTACATATGAGAAATTGCTTTTACCGTGCTCGCCACTTTTGAGATGATTAACTCGCTTCCAAGTAGAGGAGATTCTTTAGGAGCTTCTCCCTCCTTTGGTTCAGGACGCTTATGTGCTTCTTTGAAAATATCACTATTTCTCCATGCTTGGAAATCCTCTTCTGTTTCCCAATACATATTCACATTCATTTCATCATATTCAGTAGGTCCTTGTGTAATCGTTACCTCTACCTTGATAAAGCCTTTCATTTCTTGGAGAGGACCTGGCTTCGTAAAATTAGGAGCCATTTTTTCAGCAAATCCTGGTTTTGTTTTAATACGGTTTGTTACAATGATCATTACGCATTCTCCTTTCCATGTTTCATAGAATAATTATATCATTATTCTGAGAAACTAACCTTTCGGGGAGGTAGCAGACACCACCCGACAGCCAATACTTCCTATATTTTCATTTTTTCTAATAAACATAATTGAATTTTAGTCAAGACTCCTTCATTATTAAAGATAGACCCTTTTCCTAACGTAATGATGGTGGAGAAGAAATAAACGTATAAAAGGAAGTAGCTTATGTCAGAAGAAAACGTTACTCGGCTAGTAGTAGATGGCAAGGAAGTTATTTTAATAGGTACAGCCCATGTGTCACGATTAAGTGCGGAGCAGGTAAAAGAGGTAATAGAGAGAGAAAAGCCTGATTCTGTTTGTATAGAACTAGACGAACAAAGATATCAATCTATTTCTGATACAAAAAAGTGGAAAGAGATGGATATATTTAAGGTGATAAAAGAAAAGAAAGCAACCCTTTTGTTAATGAATTTAGCGATTTCCTCCTTCCAAAACAGAATGGCTAAGCAGTTTGATATCCAACCAGGCCAAGAAATGATTCAAGGAATAGCAAGCGCGAAAGAAATTGGAGCAGAATTAGTTTTAGCTGACCGTAATATACAAACAACTTTCTCACGTATCTGGGGTAACCTTGGTCTTATGGGAAAATCTCAGCTTCTATCCTCTGTTTTCTTTAGTATCTTTAGTAAGGATACAATATCGGAGGAAGAGCTAGAAAAAATGAAAACCCAGGATACACTGAATGCGGTCTTAGCTGAATTTACGGAAGCGTTTCCTAAGTTGAAAACACCGCTGATTGATGAGCGAGATCAATACCTTGCTCAAAAAATTAAGGAGGCTCCGGGGGGAAAAGTAGTTGCCGTACTAGGAGCAGCCCATGTCCCTGGGATCACAAAGGAAATATATAAGGAACAGGATTTAGGGAAGCTTTCCGAATTGCCTCCTAAGTCTATTGTTCCTAAAATTCTTGGCTGGTCCTTGCCTATATTGATCATTGCATTAATAGCATATACATTTATCATAAATCCGACTGCTGGCTTCGACCAAGCGCTTAGCTGGATATTATGGACTGGAACGACAGCGGCAATTGGTACGGCTGTTGCGTTTGGGCACCCACTGGCAATTCTTACAGCCTTTGTAGCAGCACCGATTACGACACTTCATCCTATCTTAGCATCGGGTTGGGCTTCTGGACTTGTTCAAGCGTTTGTCAAACGACCAACGATAGGAGATTTTGAAAATCTCACAGAGGATGTTTTTACAATTAAAGGATTCTGGAGAAACAAAGTAACCCGTATTTTACTAGTAGTAGTTTTGACGAATATTTTTGGCTCTTTTGGAACATTGATTGGTGGAGCAGATGTAGTTCGTTTATTCTTTAAAAATCTATAATATAAGGGGGTGGCATAAATATATGTCCTACCTCCTGTAGGCCATCATGATGTTCACATCCTGATGGCCTTGTTATTTTATTCGAGTTTTTAGTTAAGCTATATATAAAAATAGCCGAGCTAGTAGCTCGGCTATCCATTATGCTTTCTTTTTATCTGCGTCTTTATCTTCCATTTTAAACTCATCTGTTACGTCATCTACGATTTCTTTCGTAGAGTTCTTGAACTCTTTCAATGTTTGTCCAACTGCTCTACCTAGTTGAGGCAATTTAGATGGACCAAAAACGATTAATGCGATGACTAAAATAATGATTAAACCCGGTAAGCCGATATTTGGCATATGAGTTCCTCCTAAAGTTAGTTTCTATATATATCAAGTGGCAAATTGACAATTAGTTAACGTTGATAGTATAACACATTGGAAGAATTTACTTAAGTAATTAATTTTCCAACTTTTTTTGCTCTTCCGCTTCTTTTGCTAGCCGTTTTTTATACGCCCAGTTAGAAACTAATATACTTATTTCAAACAGTAGCAACAAAGGCACCACGATAATAAAGTCCGAGATAAAATCTGGAGGAGTGATAGAAACACCGACTACAACCAGGACAAAATAGGACACCTTTCTCATTTTTCTTAACCGATCTGGTGTTATAATTCCGAGCTTCGTTAAAAATAAGATAATGACAGGGAGCTCGAAAACGATTCCTACCGGGATGATTAAATTAAACATAAACGTAAAATATTGTTGCATTCCATAGGTTTCAATTGCACCTATCGATTCGTTAATATTAGACATAAAGTTTAACATCAAGGGGAATAAAATAAAGTAACTAAAGCTGATCCCAGTTAGAAATAGCAAGAAGGAAGCAGGAATAAAATAAGCAGTTCCTTTTGCCTCTTTTTCTAGTAAACCAGGCTTTACGAATAACCAAATTTGATGCATGGCAATCGGTAATGTGATTAAGATAGCAAGAATTAATGCACATTTTACATAAATCATCAGCCCATCTGTATACCCAAACACGTTCCATTCTACGTGCGCAGCAGTAGGCTGTTGCTTGAGAAAGTTTAAAGTTTTGGGAGCCATCCAGAATCCAAGAGCAAGGGTAAGAATAAAGGTGGAAACGATAACGATCAGCCTTTTTCTAAGCTCTGATAAATGCTCTACAAGCGTCTGCTCTTGTTCTTGAGTTTTTTCCATTGTATTTTCACCCCGTCTACTTAAACCAAGTAAATTCTTTTAATACAGGATATATAATCCATCTGTATCAACTCTTCATTATACTCCTTCCAAGCATTTTGTAAATATAACTAGCTTGTATAAAAGGAATTATTAGTTAAATTTAACATTTCCGACACTAAATAAAGTAGATTAGCGATTAGCAAATGGAAAGGAGACAGAAATCAAAAATAGAAATAAAGATATTTTTAGTTTAATTTACACTTTTTTCTATACAATCCAATAACTATTGTAGTAAAATATTTAACGGTGCTTTATCTGTAATGGTTAAAAATGCCGCTAAGAAAGGAGTAGAGTCATGACACAGTATAATATAGAAGAGCTCAAGTTAATGAATCAAGTGTTCCTAGCACTTTTTCTAGTAGCTGATTTTGCTTTATTCTTATATTTTTCCAATACAACTTTTCCATGGTTTGCACTAGTGGGAGCCGGAGTAGGTTTAGCCATAATAGTGCTTTGTTGGAGCGGGAAAAAATATCCTTATTTTATAGGGAGTCTTTTGGTAGCTACCACACTGTTTTCTGTTGTATATAATTGGCAATATATAATTCATTAAATTTTTTTTAATCTAATATTTATCTAGTTAAATACTAAAGAACTTATTTACTTCTTACCAGCGGTAGGAAGTTTTTTTATTTTTTTCTCTTGCTATTGTAGTTAATAGCAAGAGAAAAATTAATATCCTGGAAGGCACTTGTATTCTTCCAAATGAGGTATATAATTCAAGCTATACTAGTAAGAATGGACGACTAATATGAGAACTATAAATGAGAAGATTAGCATATATCACGGTATGGCTTCTACAGTAGCGACAAATACTTCTAATAACTATTTTCCTATATTTGCAATTACAATCTTGGGAGCTTCGAATTATCAGGTGGGGCTAATCAGCTCACTTCCTCCATTAGTCGCATTGCTCATGACCATCCCCGCAGCAATACTGCTGAATAGGACCATCACACAAAAAAAGTTAGTGGCATTGGCTATTTTGTTTGCGCGCTTACTATTGTTATTTATCGCTTTTGTCGTATATATGCCAGATCCTCTTACAAGGACTTGGGCATTCTTATTAATCGTAGCTTTGATAAGTGTACCAAACACTGTAGCCAATGTAGGATGGCAGACCCTTATTAGTGGATTAATAGAGGAAAAACGGCGTGGTCAATTTTTTAGCGACCGAAATAGGATGCTAACAATTGTAGGATTATTCGCTACCCTTATTATCGGTGTCATAATGAGAGACTCTGAAACCGATTCACTAGCCTATCAAATTCTTTTTACGCTAGCTTTTGGATTTGGAGTGTTAGAAGTCTACTTTTTAATGAAACATGACGAGCCCGCTACGTCGATTGAGCAGAATGTAATTAAACGTAAGTCGATGGATTGGTCTATTTTCCATAACAAAAATTATGTTTATTTTTTAGTAGCTGCCTTATTTTTTAACTTTGCTTGGCAGATGGCCTGGGGCTTATTTAATATTTATAATGTTCGAGTTGCAGGAGCAACAATATTTTGGATTAGTATGTTCTCGGTCGGTAGTGCACTTGTCCAGTTTCTGACATTTCCACTTTGGAAGAAATGGGCTGAAAAATATACGAATATGCGTGTCTTTATATGGGCTGCAGTTGGTATGGCTACTACACCTTTTTTAGTTGTATTATCTACAAATTTATATTACTTAACTTTTATCAATACTGTAACAGGCTTTTTTCTCGCGGGTACTGTCTTAATACTCTTTAATTTATTGCTAGAACAGTCACCAGAGGAGTCAAGGACATACTGTATCACAACATATAATGTATTGCTGGCTCTTATTGCTTTCATTGCACCACAAGTGGGTATCTTCCTTTTAGAGTTAATGGGGATGGATATTGCAATGTTTATCAGTTCGGCCCTGCGTTTATTAAGTGCCGGAGGATTCTTTTATGTGTATATTCGACAGCGTAGACGTCAAGGATAGGGAAAGGAGGCTTGTAGCATGAAAATATTCTTACCCATTCTTGCGGTAATATGTTCATTTATTTCTCTACCTATCTTTATTAGTCCTGAGACATTTGGAGAAGAATTTAAAGGAAAAGAAGTTACTAATTTTCATCTAATTTACGAGGAGAAAACAATAGAAATTGGTATGATAGGTGATATTCTTCTCCATAGTCCACTATATCACTATCCAAATTTCCTTCCTTCATTTGAAGCGGTAGAAAAAGAGCTTGCAAGCATTGATTTTTTATTAGCAAATCAAGAATCTATACCAGCCGGAGTAGAGTTTGGATTGTCGGGTTATCCAAACTTCTCAAGCCCTTCTCATATTATTCGAGATTTAAAGAGGTTAGGGGTCGATCTAATTTCTATTGCTAACAATCATACGTTAGATCAAAAGGAAGCCGGCTTATTATCAGCCATTCAAACAATGGAAGAGGAAGAAATGCCCTACTTGGGGGCTTTTAAATCGTTAGAGGACCAGCAAAGAAACCGTATATTTGAGGTGAAAGGTGTTTCGATTGGATTTTTAAATTATACCTATGGCACAAATGGCCATACAATTCCGGAAGGCAAAGAGTACTTAATCAATTTGATTGATCCGGAAAAGATAACGAGTGACATCCAAGATTTAAAGGAGAAAGCAGATATTGTAGTGGTAAGCATGCACTGGGGTAATGAATATGAGCTTGAAACAAATAGCACACAAAGAGAACTAGCCAAGTTGATTTCTGAGGCAGGTGGTGATATTATTTTTGGTCATCACCCACATGTTATCCAGCCATATGAAAAGATTGTATCTTCTACGGGAAAGGAAACACATGTATTTTATTCTCTAGGAAATTTTTTATCTGCTCAGCAATTTGACTATACAAGCATCGGTGGTATAGGGAAGGTAGAAGTGAAGCTAAAGAAAATACAAGATAAAAAAATAATCCAAGTGAAAAACCCATCATTTATACCAACTGCAGTAGTAAAGGGAAACCCTTATAAAATTTTTCCGTTAGAAGAAGTATCAAACCCAGTTGTATCTCCGGAATGGGTACAAGAACATGTATTTAATCAGTAGGAGGGAGTGTATGAAGGAATCCGAATTTGATCGATTACTGCGTATTCAAACCAGCGGGCTCAAAGAATTCAGATATCAAACGACTCATTATCATCGTTACGAAGCAACACCTTATGTCGCATTAGAAACGTTGTTTGAAGAATACCCTATTAATACCTCAAGCTGGTTCGTGGATTTTGGATGTGGAAAGGGACGATTCCCTTTCTATGTTCACCATTTTCTACATGCCTCAGCAACAGGTATAGAAATGAATGGACAGCTTTACCAAGCAGCCATGGAGAACTTAGCAAATTACTTAACAAAGGCAAAAATCTCTAATGCGACTCTTAGTTTTGAATGCTGTCTAGCCGAGGAATACGAGATAAACCCTCAGGAAAATGTATTTTACTTTTTTAATCCCTTTTCTACCGCTATATTTCGAAAGGTTATCCATCGTATATTGCGTTCTGTTGAACAGTCTCCAAGAGCGGTGGATGTCATTCTTTATTATCCAACGGAGGCTTATCTGCAATTTCTAGAGACTGAGACTCCTTTTCATTTTTTTCGAGAGGTGAAAGTCCCCGGGATGTATGAGCGAGATGAAAATGAAAGATTTATGATTTATCGGTTCTAATGATAAAGACATTATTATTTTTAGGGATTGCTATTAATGAATAGGAAAGAAGATGACTCCTACACAGCAAAGGAGTCATCTTTTCATTTTTCTTATCGTACTTATTTCAAACAATGCATAGCAGCTTCTGCTTCATACCAGGGTACCTTGTATCCTGTACCTTTCGCACAAAAGATAGAGGTGGATGTATATTCAGGATCTGCATCCTTGTTATAGCTGATTTTTTCGATTACCTCGTTTGTATTATGGCAGATGTCATAGCCGCTAAATTGTAGGTTTAGTACTCCCTTGCCGTGTGTGTAAGATGCAAACGTTGTACTGTAATGCATAAAGGTAGCCACTGGTACCTTCCCCTTCACTACTACCTTGTCTCCTAATGTTTCCGGAGGCTCAAAAGTGCCATGAGCTAGTTGTATATCGGATAATACTTTTCCGATGAGATCTTGCTCCACTTTTATCTTAAAATCATAATAAGGCTCTAAAAGTATATTTTTCGCTTTTTCTAAGCCTTGCCGTAGTGCCCGATAAGATGCCTCTCGAAAGTCTCCACCTGATGTGTGCTCATTATGCCCGCGCCCTGTTAACAAGGTAATCTTCACATCTGTTAAAGCAGAGCCTGTTAGTATGCCATGGTGATCTTTTTCGAGTAAATGATGTTTCACGAGGTTCTGATTACCAATTGATAAATCATTAGCATGACAGACATTATGAAAGCTAACGCCACTTCCACGAGGTGTTGGTTCTATGAGTAGATGGACCTCCGCATAATGCTTTAACGGCTCGAAATGCCCATAGCCCTTTACTGGCTCCTCAATCGTTTCTTTATAGAGTATTTTAGGCTCTCCAAAAGTTACATCTAAGGAAAAGCGTTCCTTCATAATTTGGATTAGTACCTCTAGTTGTATGGTGCCCATGACATGCACGTGAATTTCTTGAAAATGCTCCTCCCAGACAACAGATAGGGAAGGATCCTCTGCGTCTAACATCTTAAAATACTGCAATACATCCTTAACTGAGATGGTAGGATCAAATTCTACCTTCGATTTCAAGGTCGGAATTAATTCGAAGGAGACTTTTTCCTCCTGACTACCAATGATTTCTCCGATAGCTGCATTGCTTAGTCCGATTATCCCAATAAGCTCACCGGCCACTGCCTGGTCTACTGTCTTAAATTTGTTTCCATTATAAGTGCGCAGCTGGGTTACTTTTTCAGATGACTCTCTGTATGTTAATACATCTCTAACTCTTAATTTTCCCCTAAGAATTTTTATAAAAGTGATTCGACTGCCCGTGTCGTCATGCCGAATTTTATACACTCTTCCTACAAATTCTTCCTCTGGGGAATAGCTTGTCATTGTCAGTTTATCTAGAGAGGCTAAAAATTCTAATACTCCAATATCCTTTAAAGCGGAGCCGCTTGCACAAGGGAACACCTCACCTTGCTGAATCATCCTTTGAAAGGCATTCGTCCAGAGTTGCTGATCAAAACCACTTTCCATATAAACGTCTAATAGTTCTTCATCTCTCTCTGCAATGAATTCAATAAGCTCCTCCGTATACAGATCATCAATCTTGCATACTTCAGAGGAAAGACTTTCTTGTATTTCTTTGAAAACTTGATCTGGGTCTGTATCTATATAGTCTGTTTTATTAATAAAAAAGAAGGTAGGCACCTGGTGCTTTCTAAGAAGCTGCCATACTGTTTCCGTATGCCCCTCTACTCCATCTACTGCACTGATAAGAATGATTGCGTAATCCATCGCCTGTATCGCTCGCTCCATCTCAGGAGAGAAGTCGACGTGTCCAGGAGTATCTATTAAAAAATACGTAGAATTGTTATAGGTAAAAGTTGCTTGATCGGCGAAAATCGTAATCCCACGATTCTTTTCAATAGAATGTGTATCTAGAAAGGAATCCTGGTGATCAACTCGCCCTCTTTGTCTAATTGTCTTTGTATGAAATAGTAACTGTTCTGAAAAGGTTGTTTTTCCTGCGTCAACATGCGCAAGAATGCCAATTGTTTTATACAAAAAATCACCTCTGTTCTATCTCTTCATTATAGCAAATGAAGGTAGAAGAGAGGTGAACCCTTAAGAGAAGCTCTTTAATGTATTCATTTTTACTTTTTTTCTTTTTCTCCAAAGAAGCCCAATGCTTGGGTAGAACAGAAATACTAGAAGGAACAGAACACCAACCATGCCCGCCATCATCCCTGCAATGGAAGTATTCCAGAGCTTCGCAACATAATAGCCTGATATGGCCGCAGTTACTCCAAAGATCATACTCCAAGTAATCATTCCGCGGACACTTTTACTGATTAAATAAGCAGTCGCTGCAGGTCCGATTAACATGGCTACTACTAGCACTGCCCCTACACTATCAAAAGCAGAAACTGTTGTTAACGAAACAAGGGTCATATAAGCATAGTGCATGACGATTATTGGAAGCCCAATTGACATCGCAAAGACAGGATCAAAGGTAGTCACTTTTAGTTCCTTATAAAATAGGAACAAAAATAAGATATTTAGCGCCAAAACAAATAGGAGCATCCAAACTGCTTTTGGCATTTCAAAGCCAAAGAGACTCCATGTATCCCATGGAACAAATGCTATTTCTCCCATTAGAACATGCTCTACATCTAAGTGAACATTTCCTGCGAACAAGGTGATGAATAAAACACCAAGAGCAAATAGAGAGGTAAAGACTACCCCGATTGCGGCATCCTCCTGTAAACCGCCTGTTTGGAGCAATTGTACAAGATAGGTGGTAAGTACCCCTGCAATTGCAGCCCCTACTAGCATCCAGAAGCCATTTAATGATTGAGTCACCATAAAGGCAACAACAATGCCAAAAAGCACGGTATGACTAATAGCATCAGCAATCATAGCTGTTTTTCTCAATATGAGATATACGCCTGTCATCCCGCAGGTAATGCCAACCAAGGAGCCGGTAAGTAGGACCCAAAACTCATTCATGGCTAGTCACCTCTATCGCATGCTTTCTTTGCTTGAAGGCAAGCTTCTTTCTATATTTAGATATAAGCCCTCGATTCGGAGCAAAGAAATAAGATAAGAGAAAGAGAGATGCTGCACAAAGAACAATAATGGGACCAGTGGATAAGCCAGTTTTCAAAGAGCTTACGAACGTACCAAAGGCTCCTGACAGACCACCAAAAAAAGCACTTGTTACAAGAATCACACCTAGATGATTAGACCAAAATCTGGCTGCAGCAGCAGGGATGATAAGCATAGCGGCCATCAAAATAACCCCTACTGCTTGAATTCCGGTAACAATAGTGAGAACGGTAAGAGCAGTCAAGATACTTCTTAAACGTTCAACGGGCATTCCAATCCCCTTTGCAAAGACTGGATCAAATATCATGAGCTTCCATTCCTTAAAGAATAAAAGACACATGCTAATAATTAATAAAGCACTTCCTGAAAGCCAGATGAGATCAGTCTTTGCCATAGTTGCCGCTTTTCCAAAAATAAAATCGTTTAATCCACTTTGGTTTCCGGTGCTGCTTTGGTTAACGATGGTGATAAGCACAATACCAATCCCAAAAAATACAGATAATACTAGACCGATTGCGGCATCTGCTTTTATCTTAGAATATTGGATAATCCATTGGATTACGTAAACAGATAGAGTGGCAGTAATAGCAGCTCCAAGCATGAGAAGCGGTAAATCCTTCGATTGGAACAATAAAAAAGATAAAGCAATTCCAGGCAACGCTGCATGAGCTGCAGCATCTCCCACCAGGCTTTGTTTTTGAAGAAAAGCAAAGGTCCCATTAAGACCAGCAGCAATACCTAATAAAATTGTACCTACTAAAACCCAGAGTAAGTTTCCTGTTATCACGGACATTCACCTCTCTCACTTGATGATGCTTTCTTTTGTCTGTTCCATAAAAAATAACTTTCCTCCGTATGCTTCCTGTAATTTATCCTTTGTAAAGGTTGTTTCAGTAGGTCCAGAAGCTGTTAAAGTTTGGTTTAATAAAATAATCCAATCAAAATACTCAGGAGCTGTTTGTAAGTCATGATGGACGACAAAAACAGATTTTCCTTGAGCTTTGAGTTGTTTCAGAATTTGTATAATGGTTCTTTCTGTAGCAGCATCTACACCGACAAACGGTTCATCCATAAAATATACTTCTGCTTCCTGTGCCAATGCTCTAGCCAGAAAGACACGCTGCTGCTGCCCCCCGGATAGCTGACCAATAGAACGGTTAGCATATGCCTCCATTCCAACTGCTCGTAGGCTCTCGAGGGCAATTTGTTTATCCTTTGCAGACGGTCTTCTCATTAATCCGACATGACCATACCGTCCCATTAGAACCACATCTATAGCGTTTGTTGGGAAATCCCAATCTACTGCATTTCTTTGGGGGACATAACCGACTTTGCAATCTTTAGGGCGAAGTGGCTTTCCAAGTATGCTCACCTCACCGGTTTTATTAGGGAGCTGGTTTAAAATAGCTTTTAACATCGTAGACTTACCTGCTCCATTGGGGCCAATAATTCCGGTTATTTTTCCAGCAGGAACTTCCACGCTTATATCCTTGAGTACTACCTTTTCCTCGTAAGCAACGGACAAATGCTTTACTTGTAATGCATTCATGATAATCTTCACTCCTATTTTAGTGAATCTACAATGGTATTTACGTTATGCTTATACATTCCGATATAAGTGCCTTCCTCTGTTCCTTCAGGTCCCATAGCATCTGAATAAAGTTCTCCGCCAATTTTTATGGAGTGTCCTTTTTCTTTTGCACCTTCAATCACTGAGTTCATTGCTTTATCGGATACACTTGATTCTATAAAAACAGCCTTAATATTTTGGTCCACCAAGAAATCTACTACATTCTGAATATCTTTAATACCATATTCGGATTCCGTGCTAAGACCTTGTAGACCACGTACCTCAAGGCCATTGCTGTTTCCAAAGTAATTGAAAGCATCATGTGCAGTTACTAAGACGCGCTGGCTCTCTTGGATTTCGCTCATTCGTTCTTGTGTCCAGTCTTTTAAGCTATCTAGCTCTTTAAAGTAGGCAGCCTCATTGTTTTGAAAGTCCTCTTCATTGGTTTTTATTTCATTTACCAATGTTTTGGTGATTTCTTCAGTAGCAAGCTTCCATAACTGGATATCGAACCAAATATGTGGATCGAACTGACCTGGATAGTTTGGGTCTTCCAATAACTGGTCTTCGGGCAATGCTTCACCGATTGCCACTACTACCTTATCTTTTTTCATCTTCTCAAAGATTTCACTCATTTTGCCCTCTAACTCTAGACCATTATAAAAAATCATATCTGCATCCTCTAATAGCTGAATGTCTCCTTGTGTTGCTTTGTAAAGATGAGGGTCTACCCCAGGTCCCATAAGTGACTTAACCTCGACATGTTCTCCACCAATGTTTTTAACAGCATCTGCGACTTGACCTGTAGTGGCTACAATAAGAGGCTTATCTGAATCAGCTTCCCCTACATTTTCATTACCGTTACAACCTACAACAAAAAATACCGCAACAAACAATAACCAAAGTTTTTTCACAAACAACACTCCTTTTCTTTTATATTAATTTATTTCCCGGAGGAAACTTTTAAAACAAAAAAATTTTTATTTCGTTATAACTATATTATTTCCTAAAGGAAACTTTTGTTCATAAGGTTAACACTAATTGTTCGACTTGTCAAAATAATCTATGTAGGTGGATGAAAAAAGGTGAACAAAACATCGCAATTTGGAAAAGAACTAGATGTAGCCTGACTTTAAGATTGGAAGAGAAGGAAGAGGGATGAAATGGATAAAAAAAGTAGACGTACTTTCTAGCTGACTAATAAAGCATACTGCCAAATTTTTAATCCCTGCAACACAATATACAAAATATTTTGATTATAATAAAGTTAGAAATAAAAATAGAAAAAGGGAGTGGAGCTGTGGAAGTATTAGTAGATAGAGTAAAGGACATTATTAAGCCTTCAAGAGGAACATGGGGAATTATTCTAGAAAATCTAGTCACCGGAGAAAAATGGGAGCTAAATAGCGAGGAGCTTTTTTATGCAGCAAGTGTAATCAAGGTACCAATTATGGCTTCCGTTTTTACGAAAGAAGAGAAAGGGAGTTTTTCATTAGATGACCCTTTCGTTTTGCGTAAGGAGGATTTAGTAGGAGGCTCGGGAGTTCTTCAACACCTAACACCAGGTACTTCCTTGCCAATACGAGATTTGGTCACGCTGATGATTATCCAAAGTGACAATTCTGCTACTAATATGTTGATTGACCTAATAGGAAAGGAAGCGGTTGTCTCTTTTATGAAGGAAGCTGGAATGGAGCTTAGCACGTTCTATAACAAGCTCATGATGAACAACCCAAATCCAAAAGGATATAACATGATAACTGCCGCTGATATTGCGATACTGCTAAAGAAAATAGCTAGGAAAGAGCTAGTGAGCGAGAAAGCCAGTGAGGAAATGCTACGTATTATGAAGAAACAGCAAATCCAAGACTGTCTACCGCAAATGTTTCCATCACCGTACTCCAATTATAATAATGGCCGCCCAGCTTGGAAAATGGCGCATAAAACAGGATGGGTTCCTGGAACAAGACATGATGTAGGAGTTTTATATGTAGGAGATAACCAGCTGGCGATAACGGTCTTATCGAAGGAAGAGGATGATCTTGTATCTAAAGCCATTTTAACTGAGATAGGAGCAGCTGCTTACGAATATCTAGCAAATAAAAGCTGAAGAAGGTGTAGTAACTACCAAGTTAAACGAAGAAAGCACTCACATCACAAGATAGTGGGTGCTTTCTATTTACTAAATCTTCATCTCAGCATCTTCTGTTTTTGATTCTCCAATTAGCTCATAAAGAACCTCCTGATAGGCATTCTGTAATTGAATAAGATTTGCTTCCTTTGTTAGCTCCTCAGAGTTTTGAATATCCTGTGCTAAGGAACTAAGTATCTTCTCTAAAGTAATCGAAGCATTCGTGACAGTGTTATAGAGTAGCACCTGCTTGAACTGCTCTTTGTATTCCTCTTTTGACATCCTACTTTCTCCTTTCCAATAAAGTGAAACTTTGATTGGTGGGGGTTTCTTTCATCCCCCGCCATTCATTAGTTGAACCAATCGGGCTTTTAGGGACAGTAAGACTCCCACTTAGCTGTCTCATTTCTTTCGCCATCTTGAAGTGGGAGTCTTACTGTCCCTTAATGCGGGATAAAAAAAATCTTCCCCTTTAAAGAGGAAGATGTTCGTGAATAAGAATACGGCAACATATAAAACCATTTGGATAGGAAAGAATAGACTTCTTCCAAATCCATCTGTGAGTATACGGTTTGTCGTACCATGAATCCTTCAAGCAATAGCTTGACGATCACTGAACACCCCCTATCCGCGTAGGTTTTTGGTGTGTACTAAAATTAGGCAGGTCTCCTGGCTTATGGTCATTGCTTTACTTTCCCTTCCCATTACAAGTAACAGTGGTTAAAAGCTTGCTCCCATTTACAGTTGCGGGACAGCGTCGGATTCTCACCGAACTTCCCTTTTAAGTTCTTCTCTCGAAGAGCACCTAATTCTACACAATATGAAATTACATTCTTACTATATCATACGTTCGTTACTTTGTTATTTTAAATCGTGAAGTATGGACCGAGCTGCTTCTCTCCCTGAGAATAGGCAGCCTCCTAAAAAGGTGCCCTCTAGTGCTCGGTAGCCATGCATTCCTCCGCCACCAAAACCTGTTAGCTCACCTGCAGCATATAATCCGGGAATTTGCTTTCCGTCTTTATTTAACACATGACCCCCTAAATCCGTCTGTAGGCCGCCTAATGTTTTACGAGTCAGGATGTTCAAACGAACAGCAATCAACGGTCCTTGTTTCGGGTCTAATATTTTGTGGGGTGCTGCCACTCGAATAAGCTTATCACCAATATAATTACGTGCTCCTCTTAAGGCGGTTATTTGAAGGTCTTTCGTAAACTTGTTATCCATTTCTCGATCTCTTGCTACAATCTGTCTATGGACATCCTCATATGTTAGTAGAGTGTTTCCGACAAGTGAGTTCATTCCTGCCACAAGGTCCTTTAGATTATCTGCTACTATAAAATCCTCGCCCTTCTCCATAAATGCTTTAACAGGAGCTGTTGGACCTGGAAGAATACGCTTTAACACTTCCTTCACGCTTTTTTCTGTCAAATCAGGGTTTTGCTCTGAACCAGATAAAGCAAATTCTTTTTCGATAATCTTTGCTGTAAGAATGAACCACGAATAATCATAGCCGGTATCTTGAATTGCTTTTAAGGTACCCAATGTGTCAAAGCCAGGAAAGTTGGGGGCAGGGAATCTGTTCCCTTCTGCATCTAACCAAATAGAAGAGGGACCGGGGAGAATTCGAATGCCGTGATTTTCCCAAATAGGATTCCAGTTTTTAATCCCTTCCGTGTAATGCCACATTCGATCTTTATTCACCCAGCGTGCCCCGGCCCTTTCGCTTATCTCAAACATTCTGCCATCGACATATGCAGGTACGCCAGCAATCATATTTTTAGGAGGGGTACCTAACCAGGACGGCCAGTTTTGACGAACGAGCTCTAAGTTAGCACCGATTCCACCAGTAGTTAGGACGACTGCTCGAGCATTGAATTGAAAAGAGTCTATTACCTTTCGAGAGCTGGCTTCTCCTCTTTTCGCATCAGAGGGTTCAAGGACTGAGCCTTTAATCCCTATTACTCTCCCCTTATCTACAATTAATTCATCTACACGGTGCCTTGATTTATAGGTTACAAGTCCGGTTTCCATTCCCTTTCTTACGATTGCCTCAAAAGGCTGGACAACCCCGGGTCCTGTTCCCCAAACAATATGGAATCTAGGGACTGAGTTTCCATGCCCCTCCGCTAAATACCCTCCTCGCTCTGCCCATCCCACTACAGGGAAGAAGCGAATTCCTAGGCCATGTAGCCATTCTCTCTTTTCTCCAGCAGCAAATCTTACATAAGCTTCGGCCCATTTCTTTGCCCAATATTCTTCTTCATTGTCTTCGTCAAAGCCAGCAGTCCCTAACCAGTCCTGCCAAGCAAGGTCATAAGAATCCTTTATACCAACTCTTCTTTGTTCAGGTGAATCTACTAGAAACAGTCCTCCGAAAGACCACCAGGCTTGCCCACCAAGGGAGCTTTCAGGTTCTTGATCTACCAATAATACATGCTTACCTTCTCTAACCAATTCAGCAGTAGCTACTAATCCAGCAAGACCAGCACCTACTACAATTGTTTCCCCATTCATTTTCCCAACCCCTTAAATTGGATAAAAATTCTGAATACATATCCATTATATTTCTTTTCTGGGAGAATAACTATGAGATTAGTAAGTCAGGCGTCCAAAGGTTAAGCGTGCTATAATAAGAGTATTAATGGAGGGAATATATTGGATACAAATATTCGAGAGTCTAGTTATATATATACATATGGATATAAAGATGGGGAACGCGCTCTATGTCAACTAGAGATGCGCTCTTTTTTTGGATTTGATACAGAACAAAAAATACTAAAGAGCAGTATTGCCATTGATCCTTCTAGAAGTCCGTTTATGAAGGGGCGGCTAGATGTACTGATAGAGGCTGATACAATAGAAGAAATTATTCAAGGAGCATCCAGGTATGGCAGTGAGGAGAAAACGAATAAAGTGATTTTCCTGAAAATTAATGATTTGCAGGGAGATGCGATTATTCGGAATGCCGACAGATTAGCCATTGTGCGTGCAATAGGCAGTGAGCTTCAAGGTAAATTTGATCTTCATCAACCACAACAGGTATTTGCTGTAGTTCCTTACCAGAGCCGGTGGTATTTTGGAGAATACAAGAAGAACGAGGCGATTTGGCTAGCTCATATGGAGAGACCTAGGGGTTATTCAACAGCTTTAAGCACGAAAGTGGCACGAGCAGTTGCAAATATTGCAGTACCACATCCAGCTGGAATAAAAGCAATCGATCCTTGTTGTGGAATAGGAACTGTTCTAATAGAAGCTCTTTCCATGGGAATTGATATAGTAGGAAGCGATATTAATCCACTTGTTTGTATAGGTGCGAGAGAGAATTTAGCTCATTTTAATCTAACGGGAGAGGTAACAAAACGTTCTATTGCAGAAATAGAAGAACACTACCATGTTGCCATCATTGATCTACCGTATAATTTATGGACTCATTCATCTTGGGAAGAGCAATTATTCTTATTAGAGCATGCAAGGAGAATCGCTGACAGGGTAGTTGTAGTGACAATAGAGTCTATGGATGAGCGACTTGAATCGGTTGGTCTACAAATAATAGATCGCTGTGAAACGCAAAAGCAACAGTTTATACGTGAAATATTACTATGTGAATAAAGGAGCAAAACGATGAAAGATATATCTGTAGGATCACTATTAGAAGTAATTGGTCAATTATTTTCCGATGAAATATCTATAGCTGTTACTGATCAGGAACAATATATTTATTATCGACCGAGTAAACGTATCGATTTAAAGATAACCCCTGGAGACCCAATTAAGGAAGGAACCCTGGCACATAAGGCTGTGCATGGAAAGCAGAAAGTCTCTGAGTTTATTGATCGAGGAGTTTTTGGAGTTCCATACCATGGAATGGCAGTCCCATTTCAACAGGATGGGGAGATAGGGGGGAGTGTGTTGGCGATATATCCAGCGTTTACCGAGGGAAAATCAGTTATTACGGTAAGAACGCAGGATGGCTGGGTCCCAATTCCGTTTCAGGACGTCATGTACTTGGAGGCGAAGGAGCGTAAGACAACTATTGTGACAAAGGATTTAACCGGCAGCCATAATAGCTCCTTACAAGATTTTGAATATAAACTTCCGAGAGATACCTTTATACGCTGTCATCGTTCCTATATTGTAAATGTCCATCATATTCAAGAGATCTATCCGGATACGCACTCTACCTTTGTATTAGCAATGAAAAATGGAGAAAAGATTTCTGTGAGTCAATCCTACTCTCGTTATTTTAGAAAGTTGTTGGGATTCTAAAAGGTTGAATAAGGGGAAAAACCTCTTTTATTCAACCCTTTTTTTCTATTTTATTCCTTTCTAAAAAATAATTATTTTTAAAAAATTCTGTTTCACCCATCAATTATTCTGCTTCAGTAATATTAATCGGCTCTCTGTCTATTTTTAGCGATTTTGTGACAAAAAGAGTTAAAATTTATTAAAAACTTACTTGTTGATGGGGGTAAACTGATGCTGAATAATCTTGATCGAATTAAAGACACGAGTTTACATAGCTTAGTTGTCAGTGCCGAAGAAGCAGCATCTTGGATTCAAGATGGTATGACATTAGGGTTAAGTGGTTTTACTCGTGCTGGTGATGCGAAAGCGGTTCCACAAGCACTTGTTGAACGTGCGAAAAAAGAAACGTTTAAAGTAAACGTATTTACAGGGGCTTCCTTAGGCTCTGATATCGATAAATTAATGGCTGATGCAGGGATTATTAATAAGAGATTACCTTTCCAAGCAGATGCTACTATGAGAAAGCATATTAACAATGGAGATCACTTATTTGTTGATCAGCATTTATCACATACAGCCGAATTGATTCGTGGAGGCGTACTCCCTACTATCGACTTTGCTATTGTGGAAGCGGTTTCAATTACAGAAGATGGGCTTATTATCCCTACTACCTCTGTTGGAAACTCGGCTACCTTTGTTTCTCAAGCAAAGCATATCATTATAGAGTTAAATTTAGCGGCGACGGAAGCGTTAGAAGGCGTGCATGATGTGTATGAGCCAAAAGCACAAGGGGAAAGAGATCCAATTCCTTTGATTGCTTCCAATCAAAGAATTGGGACTGCTGGTATTCCTGTAGATTCTTCTAAGATAAAAGGGATCGTGTTTACAAAAAATGTAGACTCTCCATCTCCAATTGTTCCTCCCGATGAAGAGACGGAACAAATGGCACAGCACTTGATCACATTTCTTCGTGAAGAAGTGAAGGCTGGAAGATTAACAAATGAATTGGCTCCATTACAAGCGGGTATTGGTTCTGTTGCTAATGCCGTTTTACATGGCATGATTGATTCGGAATTTGAAAACTTAGAGGTATATTCAGAGGTTCTTCAAGACTCTGTGTTTGAATTAATTGATGCAGGAAAAGTTAATTTTGCATCAGGCTGCTCCATCACATTATCTGAGGAAATGATGGATAAGATATATGGAAATTTCGATCTCTACCGTGATAAGCTAGTTTTAAGACCTCAAGAAATTACGAATCATCCAGAAGTTATTCGTCGATTAGGGCTTATCTCTATTAACACTGCACTAGAGTTTGATATTTATGGAAATGTTAACTCTACACATGTATGCGGAACAAGAATGATGAACGGAATCGGCGGATCAGGAGATTTTGCACGAAATGCGCGAGTAGCGATTTTTGTGACAAAGTCAGTTGCTAAGGGTGGAAATATTTCAAGTATTGTCCCATTCGTAGCACACGTAGATCATACCGAGCATGACGTAGATGTAGTCGTTACAGAGCAAGGATATGCGGATTTAAGAGGACTTGCACCTCGTGAAAGAGCAATGAAGATTATTAATAACTGCGTTCATCCGATGTATAAAAAACAACTGCAGGATTACTTTATTGAAGCGCTAGAAAGAGGAGGACAAACTCCTCACGTTCTAGAGAAAGCATTCTCATTCCATACAAATTTCACTAAAAATGGAACAATGCTTGAGCTTGAGCAGCAGGAAGAAGTAGTAAAATAAATAAAAACGAGGAGCCGTCTGAAAAGTCATTTTTAGACGGCTCCTTTGCGTCCATCCCAAGAGTAATGCTTCCTAGCGGAAATCCGTTAAAGAAGGAAGGGGTTTCCCATAAGTTTTTTACTGATGAGATACCCCTTTTATTTTTGTTCTATTAATGAATGTCTTTCTTTTTAAATCTACCACCTCTAACCTCTGCTATATTTCCAACTGCCAAGAAAGCAGAGTCATCAAATTCCTCTACAATCGACTTCAGCTTTGCTTCCTCCAAGCGAGTTATCACGGTAAAGATTACTTTTTTGTCATCACCTGTATAGGCTCCTTCTCCTTTTAAATAGGTCACTCCACGTCCCAAACGATCCATAATGGCAGCTCCTATTTCTTCTACTACGTCGCTAATAATAAAGATTGACTTAGATTCATCTAAGCCTTGAATGACAATATCAATAGTTTTAAAAGCAACAAAATATGCAAGAAAGGAATACATTGCTTGCTCCCAAGTAAATACAAAACCAGCAACAGAAAAAATAACTAGATTTATGATCATAATAATCTCCCCCACAGAGAAAGGGAGAGCTTTGTTAAAGAGGATTGCAAGTATCTCAGAACCATCTAAAGACCCGCCATGTCGTATAACCAGCCCAACCCCCATTCCTAGGACAATTCCTCCGAAAACAGTGGAGAGTAGTAAATCTGTAGTGAAGGGATGAATATGGTGTAAAAAAGAGGTACATAAAGAGAGTACTGTTATACCAAATAGAGTGGAAAGGGCAAAAGTTTTGCCGATTTGCTTATAGCCTAAGAAAAAGAAAGGGATGTTTAGAAGGAAAATATAGATGCCAAGACGCACACCAGTTAAATGAGCTAGGATAATAGAAACTCCTACTACTCCACCATCTAAAATTTGGTTAGGTACCAAAAATAGTTCTAAGCCTACTGACATTAATATAGCGCCTATAGCAATCATAATCATTCTTGCGGCTACAACTTTTCTAGGGGTGCTACGATGGGGAGCTTTCATTTTGATTTCTTCTTTTACTTTTACTTCTTCTAGTTCTATAACACTCAAAATACCTCTCCTCTTTTCTGTATATTCTATATTTTCTATTTTATAGAAGAAAATGAAAAAATAATATTACTTTTTACATCTTTTATAAGTTGTTTTAACTTTTATTCATCGTGATATAAATACGTTATACTAGAGAAAAAAAGAAAGAGGGGAAATAAGTGGTTGATAATTTATTAAAATCTCATGCGTCTGTTAGAAAATATAAGGATTATCAGTTAACAAAGGAAGAAGTTACTGAGCTAGTAGAAATTGCTCAACATGCCGCTAGCTCTCATTTTATTCAAGCTTATAGTGTTATATGGGTATCTGATAAAGATAAAAGAACTGAGCTAGGTAGACTATCAAAGAATCCAGTTCAGTTTGAAACAGCTGGTGCAGCACTTCTTTTATGCGCAGATTTCAACCGGTTACAGGAAGCAGGAAAACTACATGATACTAACATTACAATCGATACTGTAGAAAATGTACTAGTTGGAACGGTGGATGTTGCGCTATTTGCTCAAAATCTAGTGATTGCTGCCGAATCTAAAGGATATGGCATTTGCTATATTGGGGGAGTAAGAAATGCTCCAAAGGAAGTAAGTGAGCTATTTGGACTGCCTGAAGGAGTATTTCCGTTATTCGGTATTACACTAGGGCTACCTGATCAGCAAAATGGGGTGAAGCCTCGATTACCTGTAGCAGCCGTCCTACATGAAAATGAATATAACGCTACAAAATACGCGAAACTATTAAAAGAATATGATCAAACAATAGAAGGCTACTATGCGAATAGAGGGTCTAATCAAAAAGTATCCAACTGGACGAAACAAATGGCCGAGTTCCTAGAGAAACCTAGAAGAGAGCATATGGCAGAATTCCTAGCTAGCAAAGGCTTTCATCTAAAATAACATAAACATAAGAATATTTAAGTATGCTTGGAGGGAAAACGGAAAGTGTCACGTCGTGTGACAACGTTTTCCTGACCAATATCCTGTTGGCTCGCAGAAAGCGTCCGACACAGCGGAGAACCCTGAGGCCACAAAAAGAAGCACTTAAGATTCGTCTGATAGAATCATTAGTGCTCTCATCTGTGTCGTGCTTCGTCTATTTCGTGAAGAAATTTTGTGTATAATAGGGAGTTGAATTTTCGTTAAAAGCCGTACCAATCCCTAGTTTTTCATAGTTCGTATTTAAAATGTTTTTGCGATGACCCAAGGAATTCATTAAACCCTCATGCGCAAAAATGCTACTACTCTGTCCATAAGCTAGATTTTCACCAGCAAAGGAAAAATAATGACCATCTGTTTCTAAACGATCAAAAGGTGATTCACCACGAAGATTTTCATGAGCAAAATAGTTGTGGGCTGCCATGTCATTACTATGCTTTCTAGCAGTTTCGCTAATTGTCTTGTCATAAGTTAAAATAGGTAATCCCCTAATTGCTCTTGCTGAATTGGTCAAATCAAAAAGCTGATATTCAAACCCTTTTTTTAGTTCTTCAGAGGGTTCACCAAACGTATTGGGCTGACTTTTTTCTACTTCTTTGTCGATAATTTGAATAGCCGTTAGTGTTTGATTCTCATGTAAATCATAGAAAAAAGTAATGTAATTATCATTGATTAAAAATAAATCATACTCACCGGTATCCGGAAGAAGATAAATAATATTTCCTTTTCGTAGCTTCTTAATAGGATCACCTAAAGTATTTAATACTTCATCTCGCGTGCTATCCATCTCTAAGCCTAAAAAGGATTGAAAGGATGGCTGGTTCGTAAACATTGCGTTTACTTTGTTGTCATCGTCATACGAAACCATAAAAAAGTTTAGATAATCCTCGTGGTAGGTATGCCACACAAGGTTATACTCATTTAAGCTTACTCGCTTGGGATCTCCAAAAGCATCTTCAATCTCGCTTTTTTTCATGCCCATTTTTATCTGCTCTAGTTCGATGCCGTCCTCGGAAAGAATAATTTGTTTTTCGGCTGGCTGTGCAATAGACTCCGCTTTTATATCCTCTAAATACGCTTTTGCTTCACTGAAATATTGTCCAACCTCTAAAGAATCAATCCATTCATCAATGGGCTCAAGGAAAGAGAGATCTACATATTCGGTTGTATATTCCTCCCATAAAGGTCTAGACAAGAATAAAGCGACAAACAAAAGGAATGTCCATCCAATTACTCTCATACCTTTCACCGTCCAGTTTATTTCTTAATTTCTCCACAAACAATTCTTTTTCCTGAATTGCCGGAAGGATCTGTTTCATAATCGTCCGCATTTTCGTGTATGACTAATGCACTGCCATCTTCATCAAGTAAGGAATTACTTTTTCCAGCAGTCAAAACTACTGCGGGTGTTATTGTTTCTAATTCAATGGTACCATCTTGGTCAACCTCAATATTTGGTAAGTCTCCTGCATGGTAACCCTTTGGATTTTGGAAACCATGCTCTTTTCCTGCTGGATTAAAATGAGCTCCGGCTGAATCAAATGTTGGTTTTTCACATTTAGCCGTTTCATGAAAATGGATAGCCTTTACACCAGGGGATAAGTTTTTCGCTTGAAGTAGAATATGAACACCTTTTTGATTTTCTGTCAGTGTTGCTTTACCTACTTCTTTCCCTTCACTATCTACTAATGAAACATCTACTTTTTCTTTTTCACCTGCATCTGCCTCTGAAAAGCCGCATCCTGCTAAAATAAATGCGAGTGTACAAAATAATCCGATAAGCCTATACATAATATCCCTCCTAATGGTAATTCCACATAAGTCTTGCCAAAACAAGGGATTTTATACGAAGAAAGCGTAAGTACCTATACAATCCCCAAGGAGGTAGAAGGAAAAATAAAAACCTCCTGTTAGTTAACCGATGGAGGTTTCCTAACAAGGAGGTCGCAAACGATAGAAAATATGAGTAACTGAACGACTGTCCTTCCCATACTCTCTGCTAAATATATTGGGCTTTTTCGGATTCCTTGGTCTAACCAAGACGAGTCTTACGAGATCGGATAATAAAAACGATTAGAGTCACTACTACAATAATACTCGCGAATAAATATAGATTTTGATAACCGAGGTTTACGGCTACTAGGCCAAGTACGAAGGAGCCAACAGCAATGCCGATGTCAAACAGGGTAAAGAATGTTGCCGTAGCATAACCACTTCGATCATGGCTAGTAGATTGAATAGCCATTGTTTGAAAGCTTGGCACTACCGCTCCATAGCCTAGTCCAATAAAAGCACCACTTATAAGAAACAGGACAGGGCCATTCATAAAGGCTAGTAAAGTAAAGCCAATCATTAAGAAAACTAAACCAGGAATAATAATATAACTTGGACCTTTCTCATCAAATATTCTTCCTGTAAAAGGTCTTGTTAATAGCATGACAATAGCAAACACAGCAAAAAATGTACTAGTTAAATAAAGGACATTTTTTTCTTGTGAATATATAGATAGATAGGACAAGATACTCGAATAGGAAAAAGCAACACATCCCGCAATAAAAGAAATAGCAACAGCTTTTTTCTCAAATAAGTCGTTCCATGTAATCTTACTTCGAATAGGAGACTCAGCTTTTCTTTCATCCTTAGGGATTCCTAATGCAGTCACAGAACCAATCACCACAATGAGACTCATGACAATAAAGAATGTATCGTAGGAGAAATATTGAACTAGTGATAAAGCAATAAGCGGCCCTACTACCACTGCAAGGTTAGTTGCCATCGTAAAATACCCTAGTCCAGCCCCGCGTCTAGATGTGGGGATTGTATCAGCAGCTAGTGCTCCACTAGCTGTAGTAGCAATACTAAACCATATACCCTGAATGAAACGTAAAGCTAGTAAAATACTAAACAGCTCGATAAAATAATAGAAAATAGTACATAATAAGTATAGCAAGAGACTGACCCAGAGCATTCTCCGCTTGCCAGCGACCTCTAATAACTTTCCTGTAAAGGGTCTTACAGCTATAGCAGAAATTAAAAATATAGTCATTAGTAAACCAGCCTCTTCATCTGAACGGTCTAACGTGTCTGTCACGTATAGAGGAAGTACTGTTACTAAGCCATAAAAAATAATAAAAATAGAAAAGTTTGTACAAAACAAACTGATGAATGATTTTGTCCAGATAGGTTCTTTGTTAGCCAACTAGCATAACCCCCCTACTTAATTTTTCGCAAAAGCTCCATAAGCGTGTTTTGCTCTTCTTGAGAAAGGTTGGAGACTACACTATTTTCGAAGTCGGACATAGAGCTTTGAATCACAGGGAAATTCTCTAGAGCCTCAGAAGTCAATTTAACCATTTTCTCTCTTCGGTCCCTCCCTGAACTAACTTCCAACCAGCCTAAATCGGCTAAGCGGTTCACTGTTCTAGTGATCGTGGGGGCTTCTACATTTAAATATTTCCATATCTGTGTTAATGTCATTTCCTTATGCCTCTCCACGCAGTAGAGCACTGACCACTGAGAAGAATACAGCCCGTGTTGCTTTAAGGTTTGATTCGCCTTATAGGATAAATATCGTGATGTTTGAAAAAGGTCATGAATAAGTGGATTCATATATTTTCTTATACTCCTAAATCTACTATTTACCTAGCTAAACATATCGCACGAAGGTTGCTTTGTAAAGCATAAATAGCTCGGTATAATTTTAAGATAACATAGAAAATAACAAATATATACATAATTTGTTAGTAGTATTTCTTTACCTTCTGATTTAGTAGATTTCCGTTTGGGTTATCCTCAAAGGCACACTCTGAGGTACTGGGAGTGGTGAGGGAAATGTTGTAAAGCAATGGAAAGATTTTAAGGGACTGCCTGGCAATAATCCAGCCGACATATCCTTATAAAGACTTCCCTGGCTAGGCTTGATATGTATCCAAAAGAGGAAAATAAAAAATATCATTTTCCTCGGGAGAGAAAAATGATATTTAATAACAAGACTGATTTTTGTAAAAGAAGCAGGGATTCCATTAAAAATCTTTTATAAAGTATTATAGTTAAATAATTGCTTTTTCGTATAAGTTAGCGATATTTCTTAGAAAAGGATATCCTTACTTGACTAGAAGCACTGGAAAGAAGATACGCGACCTAAATCGGTACCATAGTAGGTCCACGTGAAGCCGTTCCAACGAAAACCGGAAACGGAATTCCGCCCTACATAGGTTGGGAAAATCCAAAATGATCGGCCATTATCTAGCCATATAAACGTGAACCTAAACAAACATCCCCTAATAGCACCAGGATCTACTGCAAATAAGCTAGGGCCACCGCTCTCGCGTTGTGGAGTAAATGAGGGTGGTGGCGTGCTTGGAGGGCCCTGTGGTCTCTGGCTCGGTTGACTGCCTGGCACTCTCGGTCTATTCCCCATACCTGGAAGACCTGGTATTAACGGCAAGTTAATGTTTCCAGGCCATTGTCCTCCTGGGAAATTATCTTGTTGGGGAAACGGAAATAAATTGGTCAAACAACATCCTCCTTTCAATACGGATGAAACTAGTATATGTAAGGAGCAGGAGTTAGGTACTTATAGAAGAGAAAGTGCTTGCTGGACAAGTTTCTCTGCAGGAACTATATGGTCACCCCCGCCTTGGGCAAAGCTATCGTTTCCTCCTCCTTTTCCATTTATTAAGGTTAGTAGCGATTTAATAAGCTCGTTCATTTTTTCTGTTCTTTCCGTTCCTCTCGCTAAAATGATTTGGAGCTTATTATTATTTTCACCTACAAGCATACAAATAGATTGTGGGTCTTGTTCGACAACTAGCTTGGAGAGCTTTTGGAGCTGTTGAATGGGTCTATTTTGATAAATAGCTGTGATGTTCTTATCCTTCAGCTGCTCTCTTAGCTCTTTAGCTTCGTAGCTTAAAAGCTTTTCTTGCGCTTCATTCAATTGCTTTTCAAGATGGTTTTGCCCAGCTATAAGAGTATGAATGGACGCCACTAATTGATCCTCAGGAGAGCTGAGCGTACTGATAAGCTCCTTTAATATTCGATCTTTACGAGTAAATTGAGAAAGAATCCGATTCCCACATAAAAACTCGACCCTTATTTGTTTTTTCTGTCTTTCTGTCCCAACAATTTTTAGCTGTCCGACTTGACCTGTAGAAGAAGGATGGATACCGCCGCAAGCATTATAATCATAGTCTGGAATAATGACTAAGCGGATATCCTCCTTTACTTTGGTTGGCTTTCTTAAAGGATAATTAGATAGCTTGTCTTCCGTTACCCACTTTGTTTCTATGGGCCTGTTCTCTAGGATAATTTGGTTGGCTAGTTTTTCAACTGCTTCTAGCTGTTCTGGAGAAATTTGTTCTGTATTCAAATCTATCGTTACATAGTCTTTACCAAGGTGGAAGCTCACAGTCTTAAATTGAAAAAGCTCGTCAAAAGCAGCAGAGAGGATATGCTGACCAGTGTGTTGCTGCATATGGTCGAACCGCCTCTCCCAGTCTATTGTCGCTTCTACTTTAGTTTCTGCTATTGGTGAAGCAAGATAATGCCGAATTTCTCCATTGATTATTTCCACGTTAGTTACTGCTATTCCATTCATATAGCCTAAATCGTGAGGCTGTCCTCCGCCGGTTGGATAAAATGCTGTTTGGGAAAGGACTACATAGTCAGCTTCCTTTCGAACTATCTGTGCAGAAAATTCCTGAATATAGGGGTCCTCGTAATATAATCTCTTGCTCATCTTTTTCTCTCCTTTTTCTACCGGTAATTTCTAGATAAAAGCACTAACTTTGATTGGATAGTATTTTTCTCTTTAGTTTACTATACTAAAATTAAAAAAATAAAAAATGAGGGTGCTGACATGAGTAAAATTGTCGAAGAATATTGGGATAGGTATTGGGGAGGTCAAGAAAAGCCGGAGGGGATGACTGCTTGGCAATTTGGAGAGAATCCTGATTATCTTGCCCAATTAGTTGTAGATGGCGTGAAGACAGCGACATGCTCTGCCTATGACCTTTATGAAATAGAAGGAGAGCCCCTTCCCCAGGCGGGTGAGTATAGCATTATTCTCAACAGCAAAGATGAACCTGTCTGTATTATTCAGACGATAGACGTTCAAATAATGCCATTTAATGAAGTGCCAGAGGAGTTCGCTTATGCCGAAGGTGAAGGTGATCGTAGTTATACATATTGGAGAAATGTTCATGTGAAGTTTTTCGCAGATGAGTTAAAGAGTATAGGAAAGGAATTTATAGAAGACATGTTGGTAGTTTGTGAACGCTTTAAATTGATAAATGTGAAATGAGGTATAGGTGATGTTTAAAACAGTTACGATGTATACCAATAAATTAAGAATGCTAAGAGGTTTTTATGAAAATGTTTTAGAGATTCCCATATCGGAAACTGGTGAAGGCTTTTTTAAAATGATAATAGGAGACTCCACCCTTATTTTTGCTGAAACCGAAGAGGATACACTCTATCATTTTGCCATTAATATTCCTGGAAACCAGTATACACTCGCTAAGTACTGGGCTAAAAACAAAGTCACACTTAACAGAGAGGCTGGGGTGGAGGATATTTTCTACAGTAGATTTAATGCAGACGCCTTTTATTTTGAAGACCCAGCTGGCAATGTAATAGAACTTATTGCTAGAAGGCATGTCGATAAATGGAGCGATTTCTCTGTTGACTCCTTCCTAAATATTAGTGAAGTTAGCATTACAACCCCACTAGTAAAAGAAGTAGGAGAAAGACTTCAGGACTTAGGAATACCTATTTCCGGCAATTATCAAATCGAACCCGATTCTTTAAACTTTCTGGGAAGGAATGACAGTTTTATTATTTTAGTACCTCCTCAGCGTAGATGGTACTTCTCTAAACAAATTAGTAAAACATCTAAGGTGGATATAGAACTAGACAGTGGGCAACATATATCTATATCACAGGAGGGAAACATAGATTTGGATAACAAACTAGGAGACCTCTAGAAGGAACATTCATGAAATCTGACAACAGGTTTCTTTTTTAAGAAAACTGAAATTATTTGATTAAAAGGGAGCATACTAGTCAATGGCTATTTTATTGACATAATTTCTACAAGTTTTCTTTAGGTATTTCAAACAGAAAGGCTGGTATCCCTATGTGGTACAACAAAACATCCCAAGAAGTATTATCAGAGCTTAAAATCAAATCAGCAGATGGCCTAACAAATGATGAAGCAAAGGCGAGAATAGAACAATACGGACCAAATCGCTTGGCTGCTGCAAAGAGAAAGACATGGAGTCAAAGGTTTTTTGCTCAAATAAACAACGTGTTAATCTATGTATTGCTAGTTGCTGCTGTTATTTCCCTACTAGTGGACGAAATAGCAGACGCAATTATTATAGGTATAGTGGTCATCATAAATGCGGTAGTAGGAATGATTCAAGAGTCTAGAGCTGAAGAAGCGTTAGAGGCACTGAAAAGCCTGTCTACTCCTAAAGCCATTGTAAAACGAGATGGAGTAGTAAAGGAAATAGACTCATCAGAAGTTGTTCCTGGAGACTTAGTAATCGTGAGTGCTGGATCCTATATTCCGTGTGATATCCGTTTGACCGAATCTGCAAATTTAAAAGTGGAAGAGGCTGCACTTACAGGAGAGTCAGTACCGGTTGATAAGGACGCAGAGGCAGATTTAATTAACTCATCAACAAATATTCCTCTGGGTGATCAAAAGAATATGCTCTTTATGTCCACACTTGTTACATCTGGAAGAGGAGCAGGAATTGCTGTATCCACAGGAATGGACACCCAAATGGGGAAAATAGCAGGAATGCTACATACAGAGGACGAGCAAACTCCTCTTCAAAAGAGCTTGGCACAGGTAGGAAAATATTTAGGATTGGCCGCCTTAGCTATCTCAGCAGTTATTTTTGTAATAGGGATACTGCAAGGAAGAGAGCTTTTGGAAATGTTTATGATTGCAATTAGTTTGGCTGTTGCTGCAATTCCAGAGGGTATGCCTGCTATCGTATCCATTGTTTTAGCAATCGGGGTCCAACGAATGATTAAACAAAATGTCATTATTCGGAAGCTCCCTGCTGTTGAAGCATTGGGTTCAGTAAATGTTATCTGCTCTGACAAAACAGGAACGCTTACGCAAAATAAAATGACAGTAACCAATTTCTATGCTAATGGTGAGATAGTTGACATCCAAAAGTTTGAAAAGAAGAACCAGGCTCATGCCCAATTATTAGAAACGTTTATCCTTTGTAATGATGCATCCTATTCGGATAACGAGACTACTGGAGATCCAACAGAAATAGCGCTTTTGGCAGCTGGAGCTAAGAATGGAATAGATAGACCGACTCTCGAGAAAGATTTTCCACGTGTAAGGGAAATACCTTTTGATTCAGATAGAAAGCTGATGACGACTATTCACAAACAAGATGACCTATACTATGTCATGACTAAAGGGGCAATTGACCGATTACTCAATAAATGTAATCGTATTCTTTACAAGAATAAAGTTATGGACCTAACCGCCGATTTAAGAGCAGACATATTAGTTGCTTCTCACACGATGTCTCAAGCAGCTCTACGTGTCCTAGCAGCTGCATTTAAGGTGGAGGAGGAATTAAATTTAGATGCAGCGGAGCAAGATTTAGTTTTTATTGGATTTGTCGGAATGATTGATCCGCCAAGAGAAGAGGTAAAGGATTCTATTGCTACTTGTAAAGAAGCTGGTATACGGACAGTTATGATTACAGGAGACCATAAGGATACCGCATTTGCTATTGCCACGAAGCTAGGAATAGCGACTAAAAAAACGCAGGTAATGGAAGGAACAGAGATTGACCAATTATCAGAAGAACAGCTTTCTACTGCGTGTAAAGATACCAATGTATTTGCACGGGTTTCCCCAGAGCACAAAGTAAAAATAGTGCAAGCGTTAAAAAGCTCAGGACATACTGTTTCTATGACAGGTGATGGTGTAAATGATGCCCCTTCTTTGAAGGAGGCGGATATTGGAGTAGCCATGGGTATTACAGGGACAGATGTTGCGAAGGGTGCTTCCGACATGGTCCTAACAGATGATAATTTTTCTTCTATTGTCAAAGCGGTAGAAGAGGGAAGAAACATTTATAAAAACATTAAAAAGTCTGTTGTCTTTCTCATTTCCTGTAATTTGGGAGAGATTGTTGCTCTCTTTATAGCAATTGTTGCTGGCTGGCCAACACCACTCCGTTCCATTCATATCTTATGGGTAAACTTAGTGACGGATACATTCCCGGCATTAGCTCTTGGAGTTGATCCAGAAGAGTCGGGAGTGATGAAGGAGAAGCCACGAGGGAAAAAAGAGCAGCTATTCCATGGTATGATACCGTTCATGCTGCTTAATGGAGCACTAATAGGAGCATTAACGCTAGTAGCCTTTTATATAGGTTTACAAGGACAAACTAGCGGTGCAAACGAAGAGCTTCTAATTCATGCGCAGACTATGGCGTTTATTACGCTCAGCTTTTCTCAGCTAGTCCATTCACTAAACTTTAGATCTTTAAATCAATCTATTTTTAAAGCTGGACTATTTAAAAATAAGCTGTTAATCTATTCCATTTTATTTGGAGTGCTTGTACAAGCTTTTATCGTATCTTTTGGACCTCTTGCAGAGGCATTTAGCGTACAGTCCTTAGAATTAAATGATTGGGCAATCGTGATTGGCTTAAGTATTGTGCCGTTATTGGTAAATGAATTAGTAAAAGCAGTGAAAGGTTTCCGGTAGGAATATATATTTTAAAATTAGCCCAAACAAAGAGTATAAATAAATATTTTTTAAACAAAAAAGAAAAATGCCTTCTCTAGTGCTAAAATGGGTGAATGGAGGTGTGCCTTTTGAAAATAGAGTCTTATGAGGTAGAACGAATTCTCGATCCTACTGGAATAATTGCTGGAGACCGCTATGAATTTCTTTTAGGAATTGAAGTCCCAGAGGACGATGAGTTATATGAAGAGGGAAATTCTCTAGATTTACGTGTTATTTTAGCTATCGTAAATGATGCAGCTCAGATTAAGCAATATCATTTTATTAATCGATCTAATGGAAAGATATTAGACTTTGGACTTGAAGAAGAGGAAGAAGCAATGGTATTAGCTTTTTGTATGGACAAGTATCAAGAAGCGGAATAAGGTCACAAATAATCAGTAAAATACAATACTGCTTATCAAAAGAAACCGTCCTGTTGGATGGGATGAAACGAGCACTTACGATTTTTATTTCCTATAAAATTGTAAGTGCTTTTCATTTGTTAATGGTATATTTCCACTACATTTTGGTACACAGCAGATACGAAATTCTGTATTATACCGTGAATAAATGTCATAATAATTGGTAAGGTCTTTCTTTTATTTCACATCTTTTTGGAATTGATGTAAACTTGATTGGAAAGATTTAAAGATGATAAAGGTGGCTATTTTGATGGAATTAATTGAACTAATGAAGCATCTACCTATTGTAGACGTCAAAAATGCTAAACAAGTGGACATAACAGGCCTTGCCTATAATTCACGTAAAGTGGAGAATGGACAAGTTTTCTTTTGTATAAAAGGTTTTAAAACGGATGGTCACTCTTATGCTGGACAAGCTGTGAAAAATGGAGCTGTTGCTTTAGTGGTGGAAGAGTTTTTGGAATTGGACGTGCCCCAATACAAAGTGGAGGATGCACGACAAGCGCTAGCAAAGGCGGCAGCAACCTATTATGACCATCCAACAAGTAAGCTAAAAACGATAGGGATTACTGCTACCAACGGGAAAACCTCTACTTCCTTTATGACGAATGCTATTTTAGAAAACCATGGATACAAAACAGGATTAATGGGAACTGTGGTAGTGAAAATAGGAGACTATGCAGAGCCTTCAGAGTTAACTACACCTGAGTCTCTTGATTTGCAACGTTTTTATGCCCAAATGGTAAAAGAAGAGGTAACACATGCAACCATGGAGGTTTCTTCCTCGGCACTCGAATTACATCGAGTTGGTTGCGTAGACTTTGATATTGTTACGTTAAATAATATTAGTAGAGAGCATATAGACTTACATTCTTCCTTTGAAAACTATTTTATGCATAAGTCGAGTTTGATTCGCAATGCTGGAGAGGGAAAAACAGCTATCCTAAATTTAGACGATTCATACTCCGCATCTCTTGTCGACAAAACGAAAGCTACAGTAATAACAATTGGTGTAAACAATCAATCTGCAGATGTTATCTGTAAAGACTTAGACTTATCAACCGGAAGAGCTAAATTTACTGTAGAAATTACAAAGGACTTAGTCACTGCGGATGTAGTAGTTCCAAAACAATCGTTCTATATTCAGCTTTCCACTCCGGGTTTCCATTCTGTTTATAATTCTATGGTTAGTATTGTGATTGGTCTTCTATGTGAGGTGCCGGTTGAAACAATTCAAAAAAGTCTACTGGAATTCGTAGGAGTAGAGCGACGCTTCGAAATCATCTTTGAGGATAATTTCAAAATTATAGATGACCATTTTGCAAATAGTGGGAATATCGATATTACACTCGGCACTTTAGAGAAGATGGACTTTGATCAAATAAGACTTATTTATGCGATAAGAGGAGATCGTGGTGTAACGGTTAATAGAGAAAATGCCGAAACTATTGCACGATGGGCCCCAAAGCTAGGGATTACAGAGGTGGTTGCAACGCTTAGTCGTTCCCATGTTACGGAGAAGGATGTAGTATCTGAAGAGGAGCTAGCTGTCTTTAAAGAAGTGATGGATGAAGCGGGCATTGAAGTGAAGCTGCATGAGGAACTTCCTGATGCAATCAATGAAGGACTATCCGAAGCTAAAGAAGGAGACGTTGTGCTTCTTGCAGGTTGCCAAGGAATGGACTATGGAGCTAAGCTTGCATTAGAGCAGCTAGAAGGGATTTTACCAGAGGTTGATAAGAAAAAACTATATCAGCCACTCGAAAAACGAGTAGCTGGAAAATCATAAAAAACAAGGGGGTGTCCATAAGTAGAAAACTTATGGGGCACCCCTTCCTTCTTTGATAGATATCTTCTATTTATCCTTGCTCCTGTGGTGGTCTCATCAAAATGCCAACATCCTCGTCACAAGGGCCCTCTCAAAATGACTTTTCAGAAGGCTCCTTGTTATCTTTTTGGCACATAATTTAGTTCTTTAAATAATTCCTTTTTCTCTTTGTCCGTCAAATCTCTCCATTGCCCAATAGCTAGACCATCTAGTGTTATGTTCATAATTCGTATACGCTGCAGTCTTTTTACCGTGAAACCTAAAGCAGCACACATTCTTCGGATTTGACGGTTTAAGCCTTGGGTAAGGACAATATTAAATGTATAAGGTCCTAGCTTCTTCACCTTACAAGGGAGTGTTTTCGTATCTAGAATTCGTACGCCATTGCTCATTTTTTCTATAAAGGAATCAGTGATTCTTTCGTTCACTGTAACGATGTATTCCTTTTCATGCTTATTTTCTGCTCTAAGAATTTCATTTACAATGTCTCCATCATTCGTTAAAAGAATCAAACCATCTGAGTCTTTATCTAAACGACCTATATGAAAAATACGTAACGGATGATTAACAAAATCTACAATATTGCCTGGAATATGACGTTCCGTCGTACTTGTAATTCCAACGGGCTTATTTAGTGCCAGATAAACAAGTGGCTGTTCTACCACAACAGGCTTTCCATCCACTCGAACATCATCTCCCTGCTCGACCTGGCTACCTAACTCGGCAATCTTTCCATTAATCGTTACCTTGCCATCCGCAATCCATTTATCTGCTCCACGTCTCGAAACAATTCCTGATTCACTTAAAAACTTATTGATCCTCATGTTTTCCCCCTACTTTTCCTATTATAGTTAGTATAACAAAAGACTTGAACCTGAGTAACTTCTTATAGTTTGGGTAATATACCAGCAAAAGCATTCAGAAAATTTATCGAATAAAAAAATGTTATACTAGAAAATATAATCATGTTTTAATAAAGTTTAGACAACTAGGAGTGGAACTATATGAAAACGAACCCAATGGGTCAATCCAGAACCATACAAACGCATTTAATCTTACCGCCTGATACCAATCACCATGAGACAATCTTTGGTGGCAAGGTTCTTGCATATATTGATGAAATAGCTGCAATCACTTCCATGAAGCACGCCAAGGGACCAGTAGTTACTGCGTCTATAGACTCGGTAGATTTCTTGTCCTCTGCAAAGGTAGGAGATGTGATTGAATTGGATGCTATTGTTTCCTCTACTGGACGCAGTTCTATGGAGGTTTATGTTCGTGTTACTTCCATGAATCTTCTAACTGGAGAAGAAAAATTAACAACAGAATCGTTTCTTACAATGGTAGCGGTAGATGACAACGGAAGGCCGGTGCCGGTACCGGGAATCCACCCAGAAACAGAGGATGAAAGAAGATTATTCGAATCTGGTCCAGCAAGACGTGCACACCGTAGACAACGATTAGAAATGAAGTATTAAACCCTAAGGAGGTGGCTATGTGTTAAAAATAATAGAGGAAAACTATAAGTATCTTTTACTGTTGCTCCTAGCCATTTATCTGATTAATACTCTCTTCTTACATGAAATTACCATTTCAATTACAGTAATTATTTTGGTCCTTGGACTGGAAGGGGTTAACCATCGACAGGAAATAAAAAAACTATCTTATTCACAGCTATCAGTTATGGGAGTGGTCCTTCTAGCTGGGATCGCTTCGGTTCTTTATTTAGTTATTCTAATTCAAATCTTTATAGAGCCTCTTCAGCTTCCTATAGTGATAGTAGATATAATCATTATTTTTGTTTTTGTCATTGCAGTGTATCTGCTCTATCAATTTCTTAAAAAATTATTTTAGCGTGCTTTGGAGCACTAATGACGAGACAAAAGATAGAAAGCACCTATGGTTTTATAAAAAATCATAGGTGCTTTCTTAATTTTTGAGACTTAAGATCTCCGCTGTTTCGGACGCTTTCCCGGAGGCCAACAAGATGTTGGTCAGGAAAATGTTGTCACACGATGTGACGGTTTTAGTTTTCCCTCCCTAAAATGAGCCACAGCCGGACGCTAACGCGTGAATGTTCGCTATCTTTGTGTGGAACTTTTCTGAATTCTATACGTAGCTATAGAGGAGGTGAATAGGTATGAAGCATATTTATGAAAGATCAGCCAAGTATACTAGGTTATCTGCATTTATAGGTATTATTCTTTATGTAATCTTTCTCCAGTTTACGGATACAAACCTTAAAGAAGACTTGGGAGATTATTTTCTCGTTGCTTTTCTTTTCTTGATGGCTTTAGGTGTTTCTTTCTTTTTTCAAGAGGCAGCTAATAAGCTTCCTGCAGATGAAATAGACAAAAATCGTTATTCAACAGAATTTCTGATAAATGAGCTTAATTATCAGAGGGACATTAGTGTGATTCCGATCACTTATCTGGTATCGAATACGGGGGAGAGGCTATATAAAATTACCCCTTCTGAGGATTATCCAATAGCTAGGCTTTTCACAATCGTTGATTTGTTTAGGAAAGGACTCTTTTTTCCTGTTACATACTGTGTCTATACAATGGATGAAAAGCTAGTGAGCTACTTCACCATTAAAAACAAATGGAAGTTTGTTCAAATAAAAGTGTTTAATGCTGAAAAAGAACACCTCTCCACTGCTGTCCTTCCTTTATTTTCTGTTAAAAACAGAGTGATTGTATATGATCCTCACCATAATAAGATGTTTCAGGCGGAGGCAAAAAGCGTATACGGAGATATTGATATAGATGATTTAGAGGGGAAAAGGCTTGCTACCTATCGGTTTGGCATTTTTCCTTATGCGACACACCCGGCATTTGAGGCTCAGTCAATGAATATACATGTGTCCTTATCGAAGGATTTACTAATGAATGAAAAGCTGACATTTAATGCACTGTTTTTCTATTGGACAACCAATTCACAATAAAGCAAGGGGAGAGGGAGGATTCGCTTGATTGAAAGAATAGACACAATCTGTTTACGGGTAAGCAATTTAGAAGGGGCTAGTAAGTGGTACCAAGAAAAGCTCGATTTACACGAAACCTATAAAGGGGATACGTACCGAATTTTACGTATAGGTTCTAGTGACATACCACTAACATTGGAGGAAGGGAAACCTGTCTCTTCAGAGCAGCAATCGTATCCAATATTTTTTACGAAGGATATTCATTCGGCATACGAGAAACTTAAAGATAAAGGTGTGAATGTTAGCGAGATACAACATGATGAACCAAATCACTTTTTTACTTTTTATGATGAGGATTATAATAAGCTACAACTTTGTCACTGGGAGTAGCACTTACGTTGTCCAATAGAAAAGGTGCTTTCTGAAATGTCTTCAGAAGGCACCCTTTTTCTATTAGTTAGTTCTTAAACAGCCTAAATCAGCCCTTAATTATGGTCGTTGAAGCATTAAAAAGAAATCCTCCATAGCAAGTGGCTGAACTCAAAAAAAGGTGCTCCGTGAGCCTAACAACCCAATGATATTCGTACTTGCTTGTTTCATTTCCTCTACAGGAAAGTCTAGTGCTACTTCCTGAATGTTTGCAATGCCTAACGTACGTATCATCTTATCAACTTGCCTTTAGCTGCTATTCTACTTCATCTGCTAAAAATGAATCGTTAAACCTTCTTTTTGGGCTTCTCATCTCTTAAAGCTTTAAATAGCGAGATAACCATTAATATCATGATAAATGAAAATGGCAGTGCAGCAATAATAATCGTATTTTGCAATGCGGTAAGCCCGTTTACAGATAACAATACCAATGCGATTGTTGACTGGATAACGCCCCAAGTAAGCTTCACTGTATTTGGTGGAGTTAAAGATCCGTTTGTAGACTGCATACCAAGCACAAAAGTCGCCGAATCAGCAGAGGTTATAAAGAAGGAACCGATCAGTAAGATGGCAAACAGGGAAATAACAGTGGATAGTGGCATCGTATGGAACATTTCGAAGATAGTTAGTTCTGTTGATAAGCTAGCTAAATCCACTAGTCCATTTTTTTGGATATCTATTGCCGTTGTACCGAATGCTGAGAACCATATAGCACCTAATAGTGTGGGAACGATTAATACTCCCGTCATAAATTCACGAATTGTCCTTCCTTTGGAAACTCGAGCAATAAACATACTGACGAAAGGTGCCCAAGAGATCCACCAAGCCCAATAGAATATTGTCCAAGCGTCTAACCACTCTCGATTTCCTTCGTTAAGTGGAGCAGTACGCATACTCATTTGTACGAGGTTTGCCAAGTAACCTCCAAGGGAGTCCGTAAACATGTTGAATATTAACAAGGTTGGACCAAGCACTATAACAAACAGTAATAAAGCCAAGCCGAGAACTAAATTAATATTTGATAAGTATTTAATTCCCTTGCTTAGACCAGACCAAGCAGATGCAACAAACAATATGGTGACTACTACGATGATTAGGAATTGAGAGAATGCGCTTATTTCAAAGCCAAATAAATAATTAAGACCAGCATTAATTTGAACAGCGCCGAAGCCAAGTGAAGTTGCTACCCCAAAAGCGGTCGCAAATACTGCTAGCACATCGACTAGAATACCCCATGGGCCTTCCATTTTTTTGCCGAAGATTGGCTTCAGTGTTGATGAAATTAAACCAGGTTCTTTCTTTCTAAATTGAAAGTATGCAAGCGATAATGCAATTACTCCATACATAGCCCAAACATGTAGACCCCAATGGAAAAAGGATTGCCTTAGCGATTCTTTAAATGCTTCATCGGTATTAGGTTCTGCTGTAGCCGGATTGATCGCAAAATGTGATAGTGGTTCTGCCGCACCATAGAATACTAACCCAATTCCCATACCAGCCGAAAATAACATGGCTAGCCACGATATTGTGCTGAATTCAGGTCGATCTGAATCTTTTCCTAATCGAAGTTTTCCATATGGGCTAACGATAAAAAATAGGCTCACAAGAACCATGAGCGACATTAAGAGCATGTAATACCAACCAAAAGAGGTTGAAACAAATGTCTTGATCTTATTTGTAACGATCTCAAAACTTTCGGGAGCTATTACACCATACCCGACAGCTAAAATAATGAGTCCTATTGTAATATAGAACACTTTTGATATATTCTTCATGCCTACCTCCTAAAAATTTTAATACAAGTTTCTACTATACTAATATAGAATTTGAGAATCAACCTTTATGACCTACATAATTAATATATGATTAATATATCCTTGTTTCCAAATTACAAAACATTATCAATTGCCCATAAGTTTGTTAAAAATAATAATGGTCTATATTTTCAGACAAAGTTAAACTGAATAATCAAATTATCATCCCTTTTCATTTTAAAAGATTTTTTCCTCATTTACTATGTCATATTTTTTAAAAAAATAATTCTGTCCTTTAATGGGTTATTTGATTAGCAGAGTTTTTATTAGAAATGAAGGTCAGCAGGTGGAAAAAGGGTTAAGGAAAAATTATTATATGCAGGAGTATTTAGAGGGATACCATTTTAATAATGAAATAATCAAAGATTGTTGGGAATTGTTACGAACGGTAGTCCTTGGACTTATTTAGAAAGCAGGATTTTCAAATGGAATTCAAAGAAGGGAAATCCTTCGATCATTCAATCAGCAAGTTGGTCACGCTCACCTTGAAGGGAAAAGTAAGGGGATCATCAAGAAAACGATAGCTACAAGAAAAATATTTAGCAATTGAGGTGTTTGTCTAGGTTGTCTTTCTTCTTCATGCATTTATTAAGTATATAAAGGAGGTGACAAAACATGCACCATAACAACTGTCATTCATGCAAGCAGTCAAAATGGGCTTCTCCAGCTCAGCCGATTGTATGTCCGCCTCAGTATCGTGTTCACGATACATTCGTTCCACGAATCCAACCGGTTATCCAACCGATTGTAAATGTAAATAGAGAGCACACGGTAAATATTCCTCAATACTACTATGCAGAAACAAATGAAACTGTAGCAGGAGAATCTATTAGAGCATGCCCTAGGTCCGGTAACGATTTTGGCTTTGGTGGCGGAGGAGGTTTCCCATCGCAATCCTTCCCTAGATTAAGATAGTTTATTATTCCTATGTCCTACTTCAAAACAAAAGCAATAGTTATTGAATAAATAGTATAGTTAAGAAGGTCACAGACATCCTAGTCTGTGACCTTCTTTTTTTATTTGATACCTTCCTTTTACATAAACTAGTCAATTCTATAGAATTTTCTTATAATAAATTGTTGCATTTGAAAAAATTTCCTCCTATAGAGATATTGAAATTTTCTATATATTTTGATAAAGTTGTTACACAAATTAGAAAATAGGCAAAAGTTGGGGGCTAAGGAATGAAGCTGTTTATATCTGTAGATATGGAAGGGATAACTGGGCTTCCAGACTATACGTTTGTCGAGTCTAATAAGCACAACTATGAACGTGCTAGAAGAATTATGACTCAAGAAGCAAACGCAATCATTGAAGGAGCACTGTCCGCTGGAGTCAAAGATGTTTTGGTAAATGATAGTCACTCTAAAATGAATAATATTTTAGTAGAGGAGTTACATCCTGAAGCAAGTTTGATAACGGGTGATGTCAAGCCATTTTCTATGGTTCAATCATTAGATGAAAGCTTTACAGGTGCGGTTTTTGCTGGTTACCATGCCAGAGCGGGACAGCCGGGTGTTATGAGCCATTCCATGATATTTGGAGTTCGTAATTTTTTTATTAATGATGTGGTTGTTGGTGAATTAGGCTTTAATGCTTATGTAGCGGGCTATTACGGTGTGCCAGTATTAATGGTTGCAGGAGATGACGGAGCCTGCAAGGAGGCAGAAAAACTAATTGATCATGTAGTAACTGTTGCAGTAAAAGAATCTATTTCCAGGTCCGCAGTAAAAACACTGCATCCTAAGAAAGCGCAAGTTCTTCTTTCAGAGGGAATTAAAAAAGCGCTAGCAAACAAAGATAAAATTAAACCTCTTATACCTCCGGATAATCCTACCCTAAAAATAGAGTTTGCTAACTATGGACAAGCTGAATGGGCAGCCTTGATGCCTGGGTGTCATATTATTGAAGGTACGACAATTGTTCAGTACAATGCCAAAGATATTCTTGAGGCATACCGCGCGATGCTTGTTATGACAGAGCTAGCAATGCAGACAAAATTTTGTTAGGAGGACTGTCATGACAAAATATATTATAAAGCGTTTCTTAATGATGGTTGTGACAATCCTTGTCATAGCTTCTCTTACTTTTGTGTTAATGCACTCCATCCCTGGATCTCCATTTAATGAAGAAAGAACAACGAATGAAACAATACAAGCCAATCTTGAAAAGTTTTATAAGCTAGATCAGCCATTATATGTACAGTACTTTTACTATCTGAAATCGATTGTGACTTTTGACTTTGGGCCATCTATTAAGAAGCCAAATGAAACAGTCAATGATTTACTCGCAAGGGGCTTCCCTATTTCCTTTGAGTTAGGAATTACCACCATTCTAGTTGCTTTATTATCTGGAATTATTCTAGGAACTTTAGCTGCTCTGAGGCATAATGGCATATTGGATTATGCGGCCATGACCTTTGCAGTAATTGGTATATCCGTGCCAAACTTTGTGCTTGCCACGCTGTTAATTCAGCAGCTTGCTGTAAATTTAGAATGGTTACCAGCTGCTACTTGGAGTAGTCCAAAACATATGATATTACCAACACTTGCTTTAGCAACAGGACCTATGGCTATCATAGCGAGGCTTACAAGGTCAAGTATGCTGGAGGTATTAACACAGGATTATATTAAGATGGCGCGTGCCAAAGGGCTATCTCCTGTACGCATTGTTATACGCCATGCATTAAGAAATGCACTAATGCCGGTGGTAACCATTATGGGTACAATGCTTGCTGGAATATTGACGGGAACCTTCGTTATTGAGCGTATTTTTGCTATTCCTGGAATGGGGAAATACTTTGTAGAGAGTATTAATAACAGGGATTATCCAGTCATTATGGGTACAACGGTTTTTTATAGTGCCTTTCTAGTGTTCATGTTGTTTCTAGTAGATATCGTATACGGCATTCTAGATCCGCGTATTAAGCTGCACAGAAAAGAGGGGGATGCATAATGACTAATATACAACCTGTATCTCCTGAAGAGATAAAAGATGAATGGTTTCGTCCAAAGGTTAAGGAAGAAGGAGAGGCAGAAGCTGTTGTTAGACCTTCCCTATCATATTGGAGCGATGCATGGAGAAGGCTAAGAAAAAATAAGCTAGCAATGAGTGGATTAGTATTTTTAGTTATCCTTGCAATTATGGCTATATTTGGTCCTATGATGACACCGCACACAATGGATGGTCAACAGCTTTCGAATCAAAATAAGGCACCTTCATTAGAGCACTGGTTTGGAACGGATGAGCTTGGAAGAGATGTCTTTACTAGAACTTGGTATGGAGCAAGAGTTTCTCTTTTCGTTGGCTTAATGGCAGCATTAATTGACTTCTTTATCGGTATTATTTATGGAGGAATCTGTGGTTATAAGGGTGGAAAAACAGACACGGTTATGATGCGAATAGTAGAGGTGTTGTACGGGCTTCCGCATTTATTAGTCGTTATTTTACTAATGGTAGTGATGGGTCCGAGCTTAACCACCATTATTGTAGCGTTGACTGTGACTGGTTGGGTAGGAATGGCCCGGATTGTAAGGGGCCAGGTACTACAAATTAAAAACTATGAATTTGTAACGGCATCGAAGTCTTTTGGAGCCAAAACTTCTCGTATAATAAGAAAAAATCTTCTCCCAAACACGATGGGTCCAATTATTGTACAAATGACCTTAACAGTACCAAGTGCAATTTTTGCAGAGGCTTTTCTTAGCTTTTTAGGGTTAGGGGTTGCTGCTCCTTTTGCGAGTTGGGGAGTAATGGCAAATGATGCGCTTCCAGTAATTTTATCGGGACATTGGTGGCGTCTATTCTTCCCAGCGTTTTTTATCTCCTTAACAATGTTTGCATTTAACGTGCTTGGAGATGGGCTGCAAGATGCACTTGATCCAAAGCTTAGGAGGTAAGGAAGATGACAGAACATCAATTGGATAATGCGAGGGAGCTTATACGAGACAGAGTCGATGAATTAGGGGCAACAATCCAAGAAGGAGATTCTGTTGCCAAAACGAGCAAGCAAAAGTATAAAAAAGTGATATCTGATGAAAAAATTCTGGAAGTGAAGGATTTGCAAGTAGCCTTCAAAACCTTTGGTGGAGAGGTTCAAGCCGTAAGGGGAGTCAGTTTTGACTTATATAAGGGAGAGACTCTGGCAATCGTGGGAGAGTCTGGCTGCGGAAAGAGCGTCACTTCTAATGCCATAATGGGTCTTATCCCTAAGCCTGCTGGCATTATTAAAAATGGCAGCATCTTGTTTAAGGGTAATGACACCACGAAAATGACTGATAAGGAATTGAGGAAGGTTCAAGGGGTAGATATTTCGATGATATTTCAAGACCCTATGACTGCCCTGAATCCTACATTGACGATTGGGGAGCAGCTCACGGAGGGATTGCGTACTCATAAAAAAATTAGTAAGCCTCAAGCAAGGCAAAAAGCCATTGAGATGTTAAATCTCGTGGGTATTCCAAATCCTCAAGAGCGTTTAAAGCAATATCCTCACCAATTTTCTGGGGGAATGCGACAGCGAATTGTGATTGCTATAGCTTTAATTTGTGAACCAGAGCTTCTGGTTGCGGATGAGCCAACGACAGCGCTTGACGTAACGATTCAGGCTCAAATTCTAGAATTATTTGAAGAGATTCAGAGAAAAACCAATATATCTATCATCCTGATCACGCATGACTTAGGGGTGGTAGCGAAAATTGCAGACAGAATTGCCGTAATGTACGCAGGTAAGATTGTGGAAATAGGAGATAAAAGAGAAATTTTTTATACCCCACAACACCCTTACACAAAAGGATTACTAAATTCCGTGCCACGTCTAGACTTGCTGGACGAGGAGCTACAGCCAATCGAGGGTACACCACCCGATTTATTTTCTCCACCAAGCGGGTGTCCTTTTGCAGCAAGATGTAATTTTGCAATGGAGGTTTGTGATCGTGTCTACCCGTTTACGGCAAACTTATCAGAAAAGCATGCGGTAGATTGTTGGCTCCAGGATGAACGAGCAAAAGCAATGCAAAGTCAAATTAAACAGGGATGAGCGCATGAAAGTGCATTCACATAAACATTAAAAAAGGGGGAACTAATTTTGAAAAAATGGTTATCGTTAATGGTTATTGCATTCCTTACAATCGTATTGGCTGCGTGTACTGCAAATGAAGAAGCTGGTAAAAAACCTGCGGATACCGATACTAAGGCTCCTGAAACAGGGGAGAAGGAAGAACCAGCTGAAGAAGAAAAAGTGCTGTATTTAAACAATGGAAACGAACCAACCTCGTTTGACCCATCTGTTGGCTTTGATTCTGTTTCGTGGAGTGCTTTAAATAACTTAATGGAAGGCCTCGTACGACTTTCACAGGACCATCAAGCAGAAGCTGCAACTGCTGAAGATATACAAGTTTCTGAAGATGGTTTAACTTATACGTTTACCATTCGCGATAATGCAAAATGGTCAAATGGAGATCCTGTCCTTGCAAGTGATTTTGTGTATGGCTGGCTGCATATGTTAAACCCTGAAACTGCTTCTCCTGCAGCGTTTTTAGCATATTTCATTGAAGGTGCAGAAGCGTATAACACAGGCGAAGGTGCTCCGGAAGATGTAGCTATTAAAGCGGTTAGTGAAAAGGTTTTTGAGGTAAAGCTAAATGCTCCTACTGAAGCATTCTTAAATATCATTACGAATCCAAGCTTCTTCCCGGTTAACGAAAAAGTTGCGACAGAAAATCCAGAGTGGTTTACAGAAGCTGAATCCTTTGTAGGGAATGGTCCTTTTAAATTGGCGAAATGGGAGCATGATACAAGCTTTAGCTTTGAGAAAAATGAACATTATTGGGACGCTGCTACTGTAAAGCTTGATCGCGTGGAATGGGCAATGATCAATGACTCGAATACAGAGTATCAAATGTACGAAACTGGGGAGTTAGATGTATCTGGAGTTCCTAGTGAGATGGCTGAACAATTAATGGATAATCCTGAGATGAAAGTAGAAGACCAAGCGGGTCTGTATTTCTATCGTTTTAACGCGTCTATGGAGCCTTTTACAAATAAGAAAGTACGTCAAGCATTTGCTTATGCTGTAAACTATCAAGATATGGTTGATTACGTAACAAAGAATGGAGAAAAACCAGCTGAAGGGTTCGTACCTTATGGTTTTGTTGGACCAGATGGGAAAGAGTTCAGGGAGACTGCAGGAAAATTAGTTGAATTCAATCCTGAAAAAGCAAAAACATTACTGGAAGAAGGAATGGCAGAGGAAGGCTGGTCTGAATTACCGGCAGTAACTTTAACTTATTCTACGAATGATACACATAAAAAAATTGCAGAAGCACTTCAAAGTATGTATAAAGATACTCTAGGAGTAGAGGTTGCTCTCCAAAGTATCGAATCAAGTGTATTTGCTACCGAGCAAAAAGAATTTAAATATCAGCTGTCTCGTTCTTCTTTCTTATTCGATTATGCAGACCCGGTAAATGCTTTAGAAAGCTTTATCACTGGTTCTTCCATGAACAGAACTACTTGGTCAAACGCAGAATTTGATAAACTGATTGCTGATATTAAAAATGAAACAGATTCACAAAAACGTTGGGCAATGTTAATTGAAGCAGATAAGATGCTAATGGAAGAAATGCCAATCTTCCCACTTCATTACTACAACCAAGTGACGCTAGAAAAACCAAATGTTTCTGGTATTGTTAGACACCCAGTCGGATATTTAGATCTGAAATGGGCAGATAAACAATAGATTATAATTATTAGATTACTAAGGGAGAAACGGCACTTACATGTATAAAGTGCCGTCCTTTCTTTATTCACAGGAGGAAGATTAATGAAATTAAGACCAAGAAGATTACAACAAGGTGACACGATTGGCATTATTGCTCCTTCAAGTCCTCCAAACAAAGATCAATTAAAGCGCTCTCTGACCTTCTTAGAAGAACTTGGATTATCTTATCAAATGGGAAAAAGTGTAGATAAAGTCTATGGATATTTGGCTGGAACAGATGAAGAAAGATTAGAAGATTTGCATGAAATGTTTGCTGACCCAGGGATTGCTGGAATTATTTGTGCAGGCGGTGGATATGGTTCAGCAAGATACGCTGATAAAATTGACTATCAACTGATGAATGAACACCCAAAAATCTTTTGGGGTTATTCTGACATAACCTTTTTACACACTGGAATGAATATCTATTCTAATATGGTGACATTTCATGGACCGATGCTGGCTTCCGATGTTGGAAAAAACACGTTTGCTGATCTTTCTAAGAAAATGTTCCTTCAATTATTTCAGCCAATGGAATTGCATTACACAGAAGATATTTCCCCTTTGACTCAGATAACTCCAGGTATAGCCAGTGGTGAATTAACTGGCGGTAACCTATCCCTGCTGGCAAGTGGGATAGGAACAAAATACGAAGTAGATACGAAGAATAAGCTTTTATTATTAGAAGATATTGGAGAGGAACCTTACCGAGTAGATGGAATGTTAAATCAGCTACGACAGGCAGGAAAGCTACAGGAGGCAGCAGGATTTGTAATAGGTGATTTTTGTGATGCGGAACCTAAAAAGAGGAAGGAATCGCTCACGTTAGATGAAGTGTTTGATCACTACTTAGGAAGCCTCGGCAAGCCGACGGTAAAAGGTTTTCAAATAGGCCATTGCCAGCCTCATTTTGCTGTTCCATTGGGCTCAGAAGCAGAGCTTGATGCTAATAATCTAACACTCTCTATTTTGCCGGGTGTGGAATAAGGAGAAGAACATGTATATCCAATCAATTGAAACATTTGATATAGCGGTACCATTAACTAAGCCATTTAAAACAGCACTCCGAACAGTGACAACCGCGTTCTCTGTATATGTAAAGGTAACTACAAGTGATGGAAGGGTAGGATACGGGGAAGCCCCTCCTACTCATGTAATTACCGGCGATTCAATGGATAGTATCCGCTATGCAATCAATAACATTATTGCTTCGCAACTCATTGGCCTACATCTGTTAGAAAAGGAAGTTGTATTTGAGCGGTTAAATAAATCGGTAGTTCGTAATACAAGTGCAAAGGCAGCGGTTGATATGGCTCTTTATGATCTCCTTGCTCAGCATGCCGGGCTGCCTTTATACCAATACCTAGGTGGATACCGGAGTAAAATTGAAACGGATTATACAGTCAGTGTAAATGAACCAGAAGAGATGGCAGAAGATGCGGCCAATTATCTAAGTAACGGTTTTGGAATTTTGAAAATAAAGGTAGGAATCGGCGAGATACAGGATGACATCGCGCGTATCAAGGCTATTAGAGAAAAAATTGGCTATAAGGCTTCACTTCGTTTAGATGCGAATCAAGGATGGAGTGCTAAGGAAGGGGTTAGAGCCATCCGAGCTATGGAGGATGCGGGTTTAGATATTCAGTTTGTGGAGCAGCCTGTCCCAGCGCATGATTTAGAAGGTTTAAAATACGTAACAGATCATACGGATACACCTATCATGGCAGATGAAAGTGTTTTTAGTGTGTATGATGCAACTAGAGTAATTAGTATGCGAGCAGCGGATTACATAAATATCAAGCTCATGAAGGCCGGTGGAATCTACAACGCATTAAAGATTAATAATCTAGCAGAAGCATATGACATAAGTTGCATGGTAGGTAGCATGATTGAAACAAAGCTAGGTATTACTGCTGCAGCCCACTTTGCTGCGAGTCAACCAAACATTCGGTATTTCGATTTCGATGCACCGCTTATGCTTGCAAAAGATTTGGTGGAGGGTGGAGTAATCTATCATCAGAATATGATGTCCTTTCCTCCAGAAAGCGGTTTAGGTGTCAAGAGTATACAAAGGGAAGGGGTAGCACCGAAATGATGTCAAAACAACCGTATGAATGGGTATGTGGAGTAAAGGTCGCTACTGTTTGGACAAATCCAGCATCAGCTAGAGAAATAGATACACCTGGAATTTCTAATCCAGTTCAAATGATGGAATGGCTAGAAGCACTTCCTTACAAAGAACGTCTTGCTCTTTGTGACGATAATCGAGTCCAAACACAGCTTTTATATGGAGAACCCGTATTAGTGGAGGATATTCAAGAAGAGTGGGCAAAAATTATTGCGGTATGGCAACCCTCTAAAAAAGACGAGAGAGGCTACCCTGGCTGGGTCCCTCTTTCTCAGCTGAAGCGTGTTACTTTGGAAGACGCTATTGGGATAGGGAGGGTAACAGTTAACAAAGCGCAAATGTTCTATCCAAATGGAGACCCATTTCTAATAGTCCCTTTCAATACTATATTGCCTGTTGTTGAGGAAAAAGAGACCTCTTATGTGGTGCAGACACCAGAAGGACAAGCTTTCATCTCTAAGAAGCAGGTTCAATTTGCGGAATCTGTTGAGCAGCTACCAATGTTTTCAGCAGAAAAAGCGGTAGACCTCGGAGAAGAGTTTTTGGATTTACCATACTTTTGGGGAGGAATGTCTCCCTACGGCTACGATTGTTCCGGCTTTACTTATAATATGATGAAAGCGATAGGTCACTTTATTCCTCGAGATGCAGGAGATCAAGCATTAGGAGGAGTAGAGTTAGCTATGGATGACCCTAAACAATGGAAGAAGGGTGATTTGTTATTTTTTGCGACGAAAGGAACAAATAGAGTTCGTCATGTAGGGTTTTATTATGGAAATGGGCAACTGCTCCATTCTCCTTCTACAGGTAAGGCGATTGAAATTTTGTTGCTAAAGGGGTCAAAGCTGGAAGAAGAGATTTGTGCTATAAGACGATATACCGTATAGGGGGGGAGAATTATGACAGAGAAAGTACTTTTATCGGTACAGGATTTAAAGCGTCATTTTGATATTGGAGCTAATCAAACACTAAAAGCGGTGGACGGTATTAGCTTTGATATTCGAAAGGGAGAAACGTTTGGTTTAGTAGGGGAATCTGGCTGTGGTAAATCCACCGCAGGTAGAACAATTTTAGGGCTTTATAATAAAACCGAAGGAAATGTTTTATTTGAAGATAAAAATGTTCATGGGATGAACGATAGGGAAAGAACAAATTATTTAAAGAAAATGCAAATGATTTTTCAGGATCCGTATGCCTCTCTCAACCCTCGTTCTACCGTTTTGGAGATCATCGCAGAGCCGATGCAGGTCCATAAGCTTTATGAAAGTAAAGCAGAAATGAAGGAAAGGGTTTATGAACTTTTAGAGGATGTAGGACTTAATAGGGACCATGCAAATCGCTACCCACATGAATTCTCCGGCGGCCAAAGACAGAGAATCGGTATTGCAAGAGCGCTAGCTTTAGATCCAGAATTCATCATTGCGGATGAGCCTATTTCTGCTTTGGACGTATCCGTGCAAGCGCAGGTTGTGAAGCTGCTTCAGCGTCTTCAGAAGGAGAAAGGGTTAACCTATCTGTTTATCGCACATGATTTATCTATGGTGAAATACCTTTCCGATCGGATTGGAGTAATGTATTTAGGGCATATGGTAGAGCTTACGACAAGTGAAAAGCTCTATGAAAACCCGTTACATCCTTATACACAAGCTTTACTATCTGCAATTCCAATACCTGACCCGGATATTGAAGAGGCTAGAGAGAGAATTATCTTAGAGGGCGAGCTTCCAAGCCCTATTAATCCTCCTTCTGGGTGTGTATTCCGAACAAGATGTCCACAAGCTATGGAGGTTTGCGCACAGAAGAAGCCAGTTTGGCAGGAAGAAGAGCCTGGCCATTTTGTAGCTTGTCATTTATATCAATAGTAAAAGATCTTGGGTTTCCCAAGATTTTTTTATGCCGGGAACCCGATGTTCGTTGGCTCGTCCCTCGAGGTTGATTGGGAACTGACTGGGTGGCAGAGTCTCCTTCTGTGTCCCTTTTTGCTTGTTATTTGCTAATTGGAATTATTTTCTTAAATTGGTTGACATCTTTTTTAATATTAGTGTACTATGTAACTAATACACTAATATTATCAATCGGAGGAATAAAATGGGCAGAGTGAAGGGCTTAGTTTGGAAAGAATGGATGCAGTATAAAGGCATTATGATACTAGGTATTATTACGAGTGTTATTGGAACGATTGCCAGTCCCTTTCTATTAAAAAGAATGGTTGAAATGGAAGAGCATATAAGTGAGGTTCACCTTATTACCTCCTCTATGTGGATGTATGCATATATTATCTTTTTCTTGGCAATTTTCTTCACTAGTTTAGAAAAAGAGATGAAGAGACCAGATATTTGGTTCCATAATCAGTCATCAGCGTTTACGTTAGTTGGTGCAAAGCTAATAGCTGTATCGCTATTTAGTTTAGTTGGATTACTGATTAATGGTTTTGTCACTATAGTGGAGTACTACCTAATCGTAGAAGAGAATAACCTAGGCTTTGTGTCACTACTCCAATTGGAGCTTTCACTAATTGTGACGACTTATCTCGTGGCATTAGGGGCAACCATAGGTCTACTAACTATGTGGATTTTATGGCGTTTATTAAAGCCTCTTAATACATCCTTTGCATATATCGTAGCAATCGTTGTTTATTTTTACTTTCACCGAACTTATCTTAGAATTACTGAATCGGAAACGTATCAGAACTTCGCTAGTCAGTGGAAGATTCATTTAGAACCCATAGAATTGCTGGAGATAAAGGGTGCCTACTTTGCTGTTTTCATGGATTATACCAATATTTATTTATTTGATTTATTCATTAGGGCTACATTCTTAGTTATCTTATTTTTGCTATCCGTCCTGGTAATTCAAAAGAGAGTAAGAGGGTATCAATATGACTGACTTTCTACCAGACAAACCGATATATCAACAAATCATCGATAAAATATGTGGGGAAATTTTAAAGGGACGTGTGAAGCCTGGTGAAAAGCTCCCATCTGTTCGAGAGAATGCAATGGAATTAGGCGTAAATGCGAACACAATGCAAAGGGTGTATAGAGAACTGGAGTTAATGAAGCTAACAGAGACTAAAAGAGGGCAGGGGACTTTTGTGACGGAGGATCTTCACAGACTAGAATTACTTCGACAGGAAATGATGAATTCACTAGTAGAGAGCTTTATTCAGCAAATGGAATCATTTGGATTTAAGGAAGAGGAAGTCCTTATGCAGCTGAGTAATTGGAAGAGGGGGGATAGCAGATGATTCAAGTAGATCAAGTAACCAAAAAATATGGGAAGCGCGAGGCTGTAGATAGAGTGACGTTATCCTTTCCGAGAGGAAGGATCATTGGTCTGTGTGGGGAAAACGGCTCGGGAAAATCTACGCTTTTAAAATTAATGGCAGGGATATTATCGCCCGATGAAGGATCTATCCTATTGGACTGCGAGAATGTGTCCTACAAAACTGCTGCCAAAGTTGCATACTTAACCGATGCCGATGATATTTTTCCTTATTTTACGGTAAAGCAGCTATTTCAATACTATGCTTCCCAATTTAGTGATTTTCGGATGGATAAAGCAAAGCTTGTAGCCGAATTTCTCGGCATCGACCTTGATTCCTCCTTAAAAAGGCTTTCTAAAGGGAGTAGAGGACGGGCAAAGATTGCTGCGACGTTAGGGAGAGAAGTTGATTATTATTTGCTTGATGAGCCTTTATCAGGCTTAGACCCAATGGTAAGGGAGGATATTATTCGTGGCTTCCTTCGTTTTGTGGATATTGAGAAACAAACTATTATATTGTCTACACATGAAATAAAAGAGGTAGAACCGATTTTGGACGAAATCATTGTTATGCAAGCAGGTCAGGTGATTGCACATCAAAAAGTTGATGATATTCGTGAAAATAATCGTGAGGACATTACACAATGGATGAAAAGCTTGTTTAAGGAGGAGAAGATACATGGATAAGCAGCCAATTGTCAGGCTTGAAAAACTTTCAAAGGTTATAGGTAAAAAGAAGATTATTGATAATCTATGCTTAGATTTATATCCAGGGCAAATAACTGGCTTTTTAGGGCCAAACGGAGCAGGGAAAACGACCACCATTCGTATGATGACCGGACTTATGAGACCGACAGATGGAGAGGTATTTATAGATGGGCAAGCCATTTCCCAGCACTTTGAGGAGACGATGAGTAAGGTTGGGGTTATTGTTGAAAATCCGGAGATGTATAAGTTTATGAGTGGCTATAAGAATTTAGTTCACTTTGCAAGAATGCATAAGCATATTAGCAAGGAGAGAATAGAAGAGGTAATTGCTCAGGTTGGTCTGCAAAATCGGATTCATGAGAAAGTCTCTACTTACTCCTTGGGGATGCGTCAACGACTAGGATTAGCCCAGGCATTACTTCACCGTCCAAAATTTTTAATTTTAGACGAACCAACAAACGGGCTAGATCCAGCTGGAATTCGAGAATTTCGGACATATTTGCGAAAAATTGCGAAGGAGGAAGGGGTCTCCATCTTCGTATCGAGTCACTTGTTAGCAGAAATAGAGCTAATGTGTGATCGAATTGCGGTTATTCAGAATGGAAGGCTGGTTACTCTAAAAGAGGTAAAAGAAGAGCAGTCTTCAGAATATTATTTGGAGGTTACACCGAAAGATAGAGCTCAGGAGTTCTTAACGACAAAGGAAATTCAGTTTACAAGACACGAGCATGGCCTCCTCGTATCTATAGAAAAGGACCAGGTTCCAGTCCTAGTAGGAGAGTTCTTAGCGAACGGTGTGCAGGTATATGAAATAACACCATACAAACGTACGTTAGAGGATCAATTTTTAGAATTAACAGGGGGTGGACAAATTGCTGAATCTCATAAGAAATGAATGGTTGAAGCTTTGGAGTAAGAAGGGTACTTGGGTGATGGTTATCTTAATTGCTTTGCTAATGTTTGCTTCAGCAGGGCTCGGAAAATGGATGAGTACAATGGATGACCCTGTGGATTGGAAGCAAGCTGCCAGCTCTGAATTAACAATGATTGACCAAGAGCTGAACAGTGGAGTAGTATCAGCTGATTTAAAGGACCAAAAAAGAATATTAGAGCATCGCTTGGAGAATAATCTGCCACCTGTTCAAAGCTACTCTGCTGAGGAGTACATTCTGGACGTTCCGTCTATGTTATCTGTTGTAACTCTCTTTACGGTAATTGTAGGAGCAGGAATGATTGCAACAGAATTTTCGACAGGGACTATAAAAATGCTATTAACGAGACCGGTGAAAAGGTGGAAAATACTGGCTTCTAAGTTGCTGGCGATGAGTTTATTTGCAACGGTACTTACAGCTATCACGGTAAGCTTAGGGATCATAACAAGCTATCTATTCTTTGAGTCTACTCCAGCTTATATACTAGAAGCTAATAACGGAGAAATTACAGAAGTATCCTTCTGGGGAAGAGTCTTATTGCTAACTGTTCTTTCTTTAGTAAATGTGCTGGTTATTAGCGTTTTGGCCTTTATGATTGGATCTGTATTCCGCTCTAGCTCTCTGGCGATAGGTATTTCTATCTTCCTACTATTTATGGGGACGAATATAACTTATTTACTTTCCATGAAGTTTGATTTTGCAAAGTATATTTTATTTGCTAATACTGATTTATCACAATTTATAGGTGGTGAACCACTCATAGAGGGCTTAACTTTACCTTTTTCTATTTCTGTTATAGCCATCTATACAGTTGTATTTTTAGTTATTAGCTTTGTGACCTTTAATAAACGAGATATTACTGCGTAAAAAGCCTATTGCATGTTCAGAAGTGTTGTAGTATTCTGTAAATAACAAACGAAAGGAGTGGGGTATTATGGCAATTGTAACTATTAACCAACGAATCAGTCATTTCATGATGTCCCATTCTGTAAACTGGATTAAATAAGGGGGAAAGCTTGAAGTTAATCAAGCTATTCTTTTGCTATTCCATTTACTTTCTTTCTAATGATCGGGGACCATGATTGCTGATTTCGTGCAGTCATGGTTTTTTATTGCCTAATTTTAACCTTTGACTAAAAAGGGCATGATGTTTGGCTAATTATTAGGAGGAATTTAAATTGGATAAAATAGAACAATATGGTTGGAATAATAATTGGGAAGAAAAGTTAAATGGTAGAGGAATTGCTGGTAGGATTTTGTTGGAGCATAAGCATTTATATAGAGTGATAACAAATGAAGGGGAATGGCTGTGTACATTATCCGGAAAGTTTAAGTTTGAGCAAGGGCGAGAGATGTTTCCAGCGGTAGGCGATTGGGTAGTTTTAGAAAAAATGCCTGGGGAAGAAAAAGGGATTATCCATGCTGTACTACCTCGTGTTTCTCAATTTTCCCGAAAGGTAGCTGGTTCTACAACGGAAATACAGCTAGTAGCAGTAAATGTGGATTATGTGTTTCTTGTGATGTCACTTAACCATGACTTTAATATTCGCCGTATGGAGCGTTACTTACTTGCGGCTTGGGACTCAGGGGCAATTCCAGTGATTGTACTAACAAAAAAGGATATGTGTGAGGACTTGGCGTATTATCTAAGTGAGGTAGAGTCAGTAGCGTTTGGGCTAGATGTCTATACAGTGAGTAGTGTCACTGGGGAAGGCATAGAACAACTGTCCAACTTACTGGGAAATGGAAGGACAGGAGCATTGCTTGGTTCATCAGGTGTTGGAAAATCTTCTTTGATCAATGCTTTATCTGGGCAAGAAGTAATGACGGTAAGTGATATCCGAGAGGATGATAGTAAAGGAAGACATACTACTACCCATAGAGAGCTAACCTTGCTACCTAATGGCGGTCTATTGATAGACACGCCAGGAATGAGAGAATTTCAGCTTTGGGATAATAGTGAGGGCGTCAGTGCCAGCTTTCAAGATATCGAGGATTTGGCATTAAATTGTCGCTTTCGAGATTGCGAGCACAAAAAAGAACCCGGTTGTGCTGTCCAAGAAGCTATTCAAGACGGCAGGTTAAAAAATGAGCGATATAAGAGCTACGTAAAGCTCATGCGAGAGCTTGCCCATATCGAAAGGAAAAATGATATGGTGGCTCAAAAGGCGGAACGGGATAAGTGGAAGCAGCTATCCAAGTCGCAAAAAGGTTTTAAAAAGAAAAGATAAGTAAAACGGAATATAAATTTTCTCTTTGAGGTAACCTGAAACTACTGACTATTTTAGTCGGTAGTTTTTTTATCCCGCATTAAGGGACAGTAAGACTCCCACTTCAAGATGGCAAAAGAAATAAGACAGCTAAGCGGGAGATCAACTGTCCCTAAAAGCCCGATTGGTTCAACTAATGATTGGTGGGGGATGAAAGCAAACCCCCACCAATCAAAGTTTCACTTTATAGGATAAGACGATGACAAAACCACCTAGCTTTGCTTGTCGGAGCAGAACAGGCGCTTGCGCATTTCGTGGTGTCCAGTTCCAGCGCCTTGCCCCTCGAGGTCAAATGTGAAAAAGCTGTGGTGGCCGGAGAGCTGCCTCCTCGCTTTTCCCCATTTGCTTGTCAGAGCAGAACAGGCGCTTACGCATTTCTAGGGAAAAGCATATGAATTGCATGGGAAAAAGAATCTCGTTATAATATAGTCAAAGATAGTCAAAGTCAGTTTGCGGAGAAGAGGTGAGAAGATGAAAAATATATCTGACATTATAGAAGGGTATTTAAAAGCGATTATAGAAGAAGAAAGCAAAGGACAAATTGAAATTAAAAGAAGTGAAATTGCTGAAAAGTTTCAATGCGTCCCATCGCAGATAAACTACGTAATTAATACTCGGTTTACCCAAGATCGTGGTTATTTAGTAGAGAGTAAGCGCGGGGGTGGAGGGTATATTCGAATCCTTCGAGTCCGTGCGCATACAAAGGCTGATTTAATTGAGCATATAATAAATAGTATTGAAAATGGTGCCTCAGAATCGGTTACGGAAGATATTGTATTTCGATTACTGGAGGAAGAAGTAATTACAAAAAGAGAAGCAAAACTGCTCTTGGCTGCTCTTAGTAGGAATACGCTGAATATCCCTTTTCCAACAAGAGACAAAATAAGGGCACGCCTTCTAACTGCGATGCTGCTTACTTTGAAATATGAGAAAAATGATTAGGAGACGGGGTGTGTTGAGAAGTGATTTGTGAAAATTGTAAACAGAGACCTGCCAAAGTAACAGTTACACAAGTTCATAATGGTGAACACTTTGAAAGACATTATTGTGAGGTATGTGCAAGTGGACTCAACCCGTTTTACGTAGAATATAAACAGGACCCGCTCTCCTTGCATCAGTTATTGTCTAATTGGTTTAACCATGCAGAGCAACCAATTCACCATAGACAACAAAGACCGGCAATTGCCTGTGAAGAATGTGGTTGGTCTATTCAACGCTTTTTGGATGAAGGAAAATTTGGTTGTGCTAACTGCTATAATAGCTTCCGCGATCAACTACCCACGGTCTTAAAAAGATTGCATAATGGGAATGCTACCCATGTGGGAAAAGCGCCGGGTGCTATTGGAGAGAGAATAGCTTTGAAAAAACGAATTGATAGTATTCGGGACCAAATGAAAGAAGCGATTGAAACAGAACAGTTTGAACAAGCGGCGAGACTTCGCGATGAAGCGAGGGCATTAGAAAGTCAACTTGCCGGAGGTGAAGAAGATGTCCATTGATCATTTTTTAGATAATTCTATCTCCAGTTGGATGGAAGGTAATGGAGAGCATTCCGATATTGTGATGAGCACTAGAATACGATTAGCTAGAAACTTGAACGGCTATCGTTTTCCATTAGCATTTTCGGAGGATGAAGCACATAAAATTGACCATTCTGTCTCTTCCACTCTCATAGACGCAGATGAGCATTTAAAGATGAACTTTTCCTCTATTCAAATAAAAGATATACCGGAGCTTAGTAGACAGGTACTGGTTGAGAAGCATTTAATAAGCCCAAAGCTAGCAAATTCACCTGAGACTGGTTCTGTGCTGTTATCTGAGGATGAATCGGTAAGTGTCATGGTCAATGAGGAGGACCATATCCGGATTCAATGCTTATTTCCAGGTCTTCAAATAGAAGAGGCATATAAGCAAGCAGATACCATTGACAGATTATTAGAAAAAGAACTGCCATATGCCTTTGATGAGCAATTTGGTTACTTAACAAGCTGTCCAACAAATACAGGCACAGGCTTACGTGCTTCTGTCATGATGCACTTGCCGGCACTAACCAAAACAAAGCAGATGAGTAGAATCATAACGATTATTTCCCGGTTAGGAATGGTAGTGCGAGGCATTTACGGAGAAGGTAGTGAAGCGCTCGGCAATGTGTACCAGGTGTCCAACCAAACTACGTTAGGTAAAACCGAAGAGGATATCTTGGCCGATCTTCAGAGTATCACAGAGCAAATTATCCAAAAAGAGAGAGAAGCTAGAGATACTTTGCTAAAGCATTCTCCAAATACATTAGAGGACCGGCTCTACCGTTCCTTGGGAATCCTTTCTTATGCAAGGCTCATGACTACGGAGGAAGCAGCACGTTGCCTTTCAGATGTCCGTTTAGGAATTGATATGGGGCTAATCAAAGATGTGGATGAAACTATTTTAAATGAATGCATGATCTTTATGCAGCCTGGTTTTCTACAAAAGTTTGCAGGCAGTTCATTAACCACAACAGAAAGAGATATGTTTCGAGCGAAGTTGTTAAGGGAACGTTTGCAAAAAGGAGAAAAAGAGAGAAAAGGAGAGAAATCGCATGATGTTTAATCGTTTTACACAAAGATCCCAAAAAGTACTACAATTGGCTCAAGAAGAGGCAATTCGTTTAAAGCATGAATCAATAGGAACAGAGCATATCTTGCTTGGTTTAATTCGAGAAGGAAGTGGAATTGCTGCGAAAGCATTAGATGCTATCGGAGTGGACCCGAAATTAATTGAAAAGGGAATTGCAGAACTAGTAGGTACAGGAACAGAAGATGTTGGCCCGATTGTACACTATACACCTCGTGCGAAGAAGGTAATTGAACTTTCCGTAGATGAATCTAGAAAACTTGGTCATTCTTATATCGGCACAGAGCACTTGCTTTTAGCGTTAATTCGCGAAGGTGAGGGAGTAGCTGCACGAGTATTAAATAATTCAGGTGTAAGCTTAAATAAAGCTCGTCAGCAAGTTCTTCAGTTATTGGGAAGCTCCGATCAAGCTCATGGAAGCAATGGCAATAGCAGTGCTGCTCCAGCTAGTACGCCAACATTAGATGGTCTTGCAAGGGATTTAACACAAATTGCAAGAGAAGGTACATTGGATCCTGTTATTGGTCGAAGCAAAGAAATTACGAGGGTAATTGAAATACTTGCTCGTCGTACTAAAAACAACCCAGTATTAATCGGAGAACCAGGAGTAGGTAAAACAGCTATTGCTGAAGGTCTTGCTCAACAAATTGTACAAAACGAAGTACCAGAAATACTACGTGATAAACGTGTCATGACATTAGACATGGGAACCGTGGTGGCAGGAACGAAATATCGCGGTGAATTCGAAGACCGTTTGAAAAAAGTAATGGATGAAATTCGCCAAGCGGGCAATGTCATTCTATTCATTGATGAGCTGCATACTTTGATTGGAGCAGGAGGAGCGGAAGGTGCAATTGATGCTTCTAACATTTTGAAACCTGCCCTAGCTCGTGGAGAAATTCAGTGTATAGGTGCAACTACGCTTGATGAATATCGCAAATATATTGAGAAAGACGCAGCTTTAGAACGTCGTTTCCAACCTATTCAAGTAGATCAGCCTTCAGTAGACGAAGCAATTCAAATTATTTACGGGTTAAGAGATCGTTACGAAGCTCACCATAGAGTGAAAATTTCTGATCAAGCTGTTGAGGCAGCGGTGAAAATGTCAGACCGATATATTTCAGATCGCTTCTTACCAGACAAAGCAATCGATTTAATTGATGAGGCAGGATCAAAGGTTCGTCTTCGCTCTTATACAACTCCGCCAAACTTAAAGGAACTAGAAGCACAGCTAGAGGCTGTTCGTTCTGAAAAGAATGCTGCTGTACAAAGTCAAGAATTTGAAAAAGCAGCTTCCTTTAGAGATAAAGAGCAAAAAATTAAAGATAAATTAGAAGAAATGAAAGATAGCTGGAAAGAAAAGCAAGGAAAAGAAGAATCAGAAGTAACGGTAGAAGATATTGCTTCCGTAGTATCCATGTGGACTGGTATTCCGGTTTCCAAGCTAGCACAAACAGAATCGGAGAAGCTGTTAAAATTGGAAGAAAAGCTTCATGAACGTGTTATCGGGCAAAAAGAAGCGGTAGATGCAATTTCGAGAGCAATCCGTCGCGCGCGCGCAGGCTTGAAGGATCCAAAAAGACCAATCGGTTCCTTTATTTTCTTAGGGCCAACAGGGGTAGGGAAAACAGAGTTAGCTCGTGCGCTTGCAGAGGTTATGTTTGGTGACGAGGATGCAATGATTCGCGTAGATATGTCCGAGTACATGGAAAAGCATTCGACTTCTCGTCTTGTAGGTTCTCCTCCGGGATATGTTGGATTTGATGATGGAGGCCAGCTAACAGAAAAAGTCCGTCGTAAACCTTATTCTGTCATCCTTTTAGATGAAATAGAAAAAGCGCATCCAGATGTGTTTAACATTCTCCTTCAAGTATTGGAGGATGGACGCTTAACAGATTCTAAGGGCCGTACAGTAGACTTCCGTAATACAGTGGTAATAATGACATCTAACGTTGGAGCAGATGCTCTGAAATATAACAAATACGTTGGCTTTAATCTTCAAGATAATGCAAAATCAGATTATAAAGACATGAAAGGAAAAATGTTAGAGGAATTGAAAAAAGCATTCCGACCTGAATTCCTAAACCGTCTAGATGAGATGATTGTGTTCCACTCACTTGAGAAAGAACATCTAAAAGAAATTGTGACGCTTATGACTGAGCAGCTGGCAAAACGCTTGAAAGAGCAAGGGATCGATTTAGAGCTTACTCCAGCAGCACAAGACAAAATTACTTCTGAGGGCTATGATCCGACATACGGAGCACGACCACTACGTCGAGCACTTCAGAAGCATGTGGAAGATAGACTTTCTGAAGAATTGTTAAAAGGAACTGTTCTAACAGGTCAGCACGTAGTATTTGATGTAGAAAATGATGAGTTCGTCGTACGAACAGCAGAACCAGTAACAGAAGGCTAATAAAATTACGGCATTCCGAACGTGAGAACGGAATGCCTTTTTACATAGGAGGAAGTAATGGCGAAAAGTAAAACAAAATTTATGTGCAGTGAATGTGGTTATGAAGCGGCAAAATGGATGGGTCGATGCCCTGGCTGTGGTGCTTGGAATACCATGGTAGAGGAAAGAGAAGTTGTATCTAAAGGACCAAAGCGCTCCTTCCAGCATTCCACTGGCGTAGCCCAAAAGGCAACTCCCATTGTCTCAGTAGAAACGGTTGAAGAGCCAAGAGTCCAGACAGAATTGACGGAGCTGAATAGAGTATTAGGAGGGGGGATTGTCCCAGGTTCGCTTGTACTGATAGGAGGAGATCCCGGCATCGGAAAGTCCACCTTATTATTACAGGTCTCTGCTCTGCTCGCTAATAAAGGAGAAAGAGTATTGTATATATCTGGTGAGGAATCTATTCGCCAAACAAAGCTTCGTGCAGAACGTCTTGGTGTTACTTCTAGCGAGTTATACATTTACTCTGAAACAAATTTGGAGCTAATCAATGACACAATTGAGCAAGTGGAGCCAAAGTTCGTTATTGTGGACTCTATCCAAACAATCCATCATCCGGAAGTTACTAGCGCTGCTGGAAGTGTGTCGCAGGTGCGAGAATGTACAGCAGAGCTAATGCGTATCGCAAAAACGAAAGGCGTGGCAATTTTTTTAGTCGGTCATGTGACGAAAGAGGGACAAATAGCGGGTCCAAGATTACTAGAGCACATGGTAGATACAGTTCTATATTTCGAAGGAGAAAGGCATCATACGTATCGTATTTTACGCTCACAAAAGAATCGATTTGGTTCCACAAACGAGATTGCTATATTTGAGATGGTGCAATCAGGATTAAAAGAAGTGCTAAACCCCTCAGAATTATTTTTACAAGAGAGATCTCATGGTGCTGCTGGGTCAGCCATTGTTGCCTCGATGGAAGGGACACGACCAATTCTCGTGGAAATTCAGGCGCTGGTTACACAATCAAGCTTTAACTATCCTAAAAGAATGGCGACTGGCATAGATCAAAATAGGGTATCCTTGTTAATGGCTGTATTAGAAAAAAGGATGGGGTTACTTCTCCAAACCCAGGATGCTTATATTAAAGTTGCGGGAGGCGTAAAATTAGACGAACCTGCAATTGATTTAGCCGTTCTAGTAAGTATCGTTTCTAGTTTCCGAGACACTGGAGTGAATCCCACGGATTGCTTTATAGGTGAAATCGGTCTAACTGGAGAAGTAAGGAGAGTCTCTAGAATTGAGCAGCGTGTCCAAGAGGCGGCCAAACTTGGATTTAAAAGGGCAATTATTCCCGCTTCTAATCTAGGTGGTTGGGATTACCCTAAAGGAATTCAGGTTATAGGGATTGAGTCAGTAAACGATGCGATGAAAGAAGCATTTTCTTGATGGGAGCTTAAAATGCTCCCATTCCCAATAGACTTCTTTTAGAAGTAGGAAGTATAATGAAAAAGGCGGAGGTGGACATATTGTTAAAATGGATTATACAAATTTCGTTTATATTAATAGGTGGAACACTAGGGTTAATATTTTTACCGCACTTATACGAATTAATTAATTTATCCCAAAACCCTTGGATTAACAATATATACGTTTCTATTCTTATAGGAGCAGTTTTACTGTATTTTGCGGCACTATTCTTAACCGACTATTTGGTGAACTTCATTCAATGGATGGAAGAAAGATTACTAAAAGCTCCAATCGGAGATTTATTATTTGGAACGCTTGGTCTAGTTATTGGTTTAATCGTAGCCTTCTTATTAGGGACAGCAGTCAACAGCATTGAGCTACCAGTTTTCCAGTCTGTTATCCCAGTATTGCTGTCTATCATTCTTGGATATTTGGGCTTTCAGGTTGGCTTTAAAAAGAGAGATGAGCTTCTTCAAGTATTCACTCCATCTAAACAACTAAATGGGAAGAAAAAAACACCTGAGGACCTGGATGATGAAAGACCCGCAAGTTCTTCTGAAATATATAAGCTTTTAGATACAAGTGTTATTATTGATGGACGAATTGCTGATATTTCCGAAACTGGTTTTATTGAAGGGGTACTGGTTGTTCCTCAATTTGTTCTTACAGAGCTTCAACATATTGCTGACTCCTCGGATACGTTAAAAAGAACAAGAGGGAGACGTGGCTTAGATGTGTTGAACAAGCTTCGATCTGAACGTGCAACAGCTGTGAGGATTGTAGAGGATGATTTCGATGATATATCAGAGGTGGATTTGAAGCTCGTTCGTTTGGCTAAGAAAATGGATGGAATTGTTGTAACAAATGACTTCAACCTTAATAAGGTATGTGAGCTTCACCAGGTACGTGTATTAAATATTAACGATCTTGCTAATGCGGTAAAGCCTGTGGTTATTCCCGGGGAAATAATGCACGTGGTTGTTATTAAAGATGGAAAAGAGCATAATCAAGGTGTGGCATATTTAGACGATGGAACAATGATTGTCGTAGAGGGCGGTAAATCTTATATAGGACAAGCGATAAATGTGGAAGTGACGAGTGTCTTACAAACTTCTGCTGGTCGAATGATTTTTGCAAAACCACAAGAAACGAAATAGGGGGGAGGGTTGTTCCGTAAACTAGGAGCAATCCCTTTTTCTGTATCAATGAGGAGGAAGCCAAAAGGTGGAGTATACAGTGCTATTGCCAGCAGCTGGTAGCGGGAAAAGAATGGGAGCGGGGCAAAATAAACTCTTAATTCCGCTGAACAATGTTCCTATATTAATACATACACTTCGAGTATTTCAAAAGGATCCAAAATGCCATCAAATTGTTTTGGCGGTGAAAAATGAGGAAAGAGCACTCATCCAACAACTACTGGAGGAACACTCCATAACGAAGGTTTCTGCTATTGCTGAGGGGGGAGACGAGAGGCAGCATAGCGTTTATGCTTGCTTGAAGGAGGTCTCCGTAAAAGGAGTTGTCCTTGTGCATGATGCAGCAAGACCTTTTATTAAACAGCATGTTATCCACCAGCTTGTAGAAGCTGCTCAAAAATATGGCGGGGCAGTAGCTGCTGTTCGGGCGAAGGATACGATGAAAAAGGTAGTGGATCATGTTATTCAAGAAACGGTAGACCGAGAAAGTCTATGGATTATTCAGACGCCACAAGCCTTTCCATATGAAATCCTAGAAAAGGCGGAAAGAGTTGCAGAACAGGATGGCTTTCTTGGGACAGATGAAGCAATGCTCGTGGAGAGGCTTGGAGAAAGAGTGTACATAGTGGAAAGCACCTACGATAATATAAAAATGACGACCCCAGAAGATTTACTCTACGGAGAATTTCTGTTAGCAAAACAGGAACAGGAGGAATAAGAATGATACGAGTTGGACAAGGCTTTGATGTACATGAATTCGCAGAAGGAAGACCTTTAATAATTGGGGGGGTTACGATCCCGCACGAGAAAGGGCTTATTGGACATTCAGATGCTGATGTATTGTTGCATACAATAACAGATGCAGCACTTGGTGCAATTGGAGAAGGGGATATAGGACGACATTTCCCTGATACTGACCCAGAATTTAAAGACGCAGATTCTGCAAAGCTGCTTGAACATATTTGGAAAATGGTTGAAGAAAAAGGGTATGTATTAGGAAATGTAGACTGCACCATTATTGCACAGCGACCAAAAATGGCTCCTTATATAGAAGAAATACGTGCTCGTGTAGCTCAGCTACTTAATGCTGATATTTCACAAGTAAATGTAAAAGCGACAACTACAGAAAAATTAGGATTTACTGGTCGCGAGGAAGGTATTGCTTCCCTTGCAACCATTTTGTTAATGAAAAAAGACTAACTTTAAAAATAGCAAGAGCAGTGGTAGAATATATAAAGTTTATGAACAAAGATAACCTCTGATGGTATAACTGTCAGAGTTTGCTTATATTCGGAAGAAAATTAGGAGGATTTATCATGACACAAGAAGTTCGCGTACGCTATGCACCAAGTCCAACTGGAAATCTCCATATTGGGGGAGCACGCACTGCATTGTTTAACTATTTATTCGCTCGTCACCATAATGGGAAATTTATCGTTCGTATTGAAGACACGGACATCGAAAGAAATATTGAAGGTGGAGAGCTGTCTCAGTTAGAAAACCTAAAGTGGTTAGGAATGGACTATGACGAGTCAGTAGACATCGGTGGACCTTATGCACCTTACCGTCAGATGGAGCGATTAGATATTTATACAAAGCATGCGGAGGAAATGATGGAGAAGGGGCATGCTTATAAATGCTTCTGTACTCCTGAAGAGCTTGAAGCTGATCGTGAGGCACAAAAGGAAAGAGGAGTAGCAGCTCCTATGTATAATGGGAAATGCCGTCATCTATCTGCTGAAGAAGTAAAGGCAAAAGAAGACGCGGGTCTATCATATACTATCCGTATGCGTGTGCCTGAAAACGTTACTTATTCATTTAATGATTTAGTACGCGGTCCAGTTTCCTTTGAATCTAAAGATGTAGGTGACTGGGTTCTTGTGAAAGCAAATGGAATTCCAACCTATAACTACGCGGTAGTGTTAGATGACTACATGATGAAGATTACGCATGTATTCCGCGGAGAAGAGCATTTATCCAATACACCAAAGCAATTAATGGTGTTTGACGTGTTTGGATGGGAATATCCTGAGTACGGTCATATGACTTTAATTATTAATGAAAATAGAAAAAAACTATCGAAGCGTGATGAATCAATCATCCAATTTGTTGCACAATACAAGGATCTCGGATATCTACCAGAAGCTATGTTTAATTTCTTCGCACTATTAGGGTGGTCTCCAGAGGGAGAAGAAGAGATTTTCACAAAAGAAGAATTTATTAAGATTTTTGATGTGAATCGTTTATCTAAATCTCCATCTATGTTTGATAAACAAAAGCTCACTTGGATGAATAACCAATATATTAAACAGCTTCCTTTAGAAAAAGTGGTAGAGCTTGCTCTTCCTCATTTGCAAAAAGAGGGACTTCTTCCACAAGAACTATCGGAAGAGCAAATGGAATGGGCTACTAAGCTAATTGCACTTTATCATGATCAAATGAGTTATGGGGCTGAAATTGTAGAGCTTTCTACCCTGTTCTTTAACGATGAGTTAGCATATAATGAGGAAGCCTTAGAAGTGTTGGCGGGCGAACAAGTTCCTGAAGTAATGGCGGCTTTTAAAGCTCAGTTAGAGGGCTTAGAATCCTTCGAAGCTACAGATATTAAAGGAGCTATTAAGGCAGTGCAAAAAGAAACAGGACATAAAGGAAAAAATCTCTTTATGCCTATCCGTGTGGTGACTACAGGTCAAACGCATGGTCCGGAATTAGGGGACGCAATCAGCTTAATTGGCAAAGAGAAAGTAATTGAGCGCGTTGCAAAATTTGCAAAACAATAAAATTGACTTTTATAAACCAAGATGTAAGAATGGGAATACAAATATAGAACGGTAAGAGAAAAGCTAGGACGAGGAGAAGTAAGAGGCTTATGTTCTTTAGAGAGGATCATCACCGGCTGAAAGTGATCTGAACCAATGAGCTTCTGAAATGCACCTCTGAGCGCCATGTCGAAGTTTCGAGTAGGCTGGACGTTTATCCGCGTTAAGGATGTTGAGTGGGAATGAATGATATTCTTTCCAATCAGAGTGGAACCACGCTTTTCGCGTCTCTGTCTAATTATAGACAGAGACTTTTTTTATGGAGAGAATTGAGCATCGGTTGCACGGAGTCTTTTCGCTTTACCTATGTATTTCTCATGTTGGAAGGAGTGAATGAGTATGTTTAATCGTATGAAAGAGGATATAGCGGTAGTGTTTGAGCAGGATCCTGCTGCTACTAGCAAGCTGGAGGTAGTACTCACATATGCGGGGCTACATGCTATATGGAGTCATCGAATTGCACATACCTTATATAAAAAGGAGTTTTTCTTCCTTGCCAGGTTAATATCGCAGTTAAGTAGATTTTTTACAGGAATTGAAATCCATCCAGGTGCAAAGATTGGGCGTCGCTTTTTTATTGATCATGGCTCAGGAGTTGTAATAGGAGAAACATGTGAGATTGGGAACGATTGTACTATCTATCAAGGGGTTACACTTGGAGGGACCGGGAAAGAAAAAGGGAAACGCCATCCTACATTAGAGGATAATGTATTGGTTGCTACGGGAGCTAAGGTGCTGGGTTCTATTACGATAGGGGAAAACAGTAAGGTTGGAGCAGGTTCAGTGGTGTTAAAGGATGTCCCTGCCAATTCAACAGTTGTGGGAATTCCAGGAGTGGTGGTTATACAGGATGGTGTAAAGGTGAAGAAAAAGCTAGATCATCAAGACTTACCGGATCCTGTTTCGGATCGTTGTAAACAGTTAGAGGATAAAGTAGCTGAATTGCAAGGACTAGTTGACCAATTAACAGAGGAAAAGGAGCGAAATACTCGCCATGACAATACAAATATTTAACTCATTAACGCGTGAAAAGGAAGCATTTATACCTTTAGAAGATGGAAAGGTAAAGATGTATGTCTGCGGTCCGACTGTATATAACTACATACACATTGGGAATGCTAGACCTGTAATTGTCTATGATACTGTCCGAAAATATCTACAATATAGAGGATACGAGGTAACGTATGTTTCCAATTTTACAGATGTAGACGATAAGATTATTAAAGCAGCAAACGAGCTTGGGGAAGATGTTTCAGAGCTTACGGAACGTTTTATCCATGCATATTTTGCAGACGTGGAGGCATTGGGCTGCAGTAGAGCGGATGCTCATCCTCGCGTAACCGAACACATGAAGGAAATTATTGAATTTATCGAGGTTTTAATCGAAAAAGGCTATGCGTATGAGTCTCAAGGAGATGTATACTATCGAACTCGAAAATTCGAGGGCTATGGAAAGCTTTCTCATCAATCAGTGGATGATTTAAAGGTCGGTGCCCGTATTGAAAGAGGGGAGAAAAAAGAAGATCCTTTAGACTTCGCACTTTGGAAAGCCGCTAAACCAAACGAGATTTATTGGGAAAGCCCATGGGGAATTGGAAGACCCGGTTGGCACATAGAGTGCTCCGTTATGGCGCGTGAAATTTTAGGAGATACAATTGATATTCACGCAGGAGGGCAAGACTTGACCTTCCCACATCATGAAAATGAAATTGCTCAATCAGAGGCGAGAACAGGGAAGACTTTTGCTCGCTACTGGATGCATAATGGCTATATTAATATCGACAATGAAAAAATGTCAAAGTCATTAGGAAACTTTGTTTTAGTGAACGATATTCGAAAGGAAATCGATCCACAAGTTCTTCGTTTCTTTATGCTAAGTGTCCATTATCGTAACCCGATAAATTATTCCAGAGAATTGGTAGAGCAAGCTGAAGCTGGTTTAGAACGTATCCGTACCTCGTACGAGAACATTTTACACCGCTTAAATAACACCGCTAATCTTGGAGATCAAGACGATGTGTGGAATCACAAAATGAATGAGATTAAAGAGCAATTCGAGATTGCGATGGATGACGACTTTAATACAGCAAATGGTATTGCAGCAATCTTTGAGCTATCGAAGCTAGCTAACACATACTTACTGGAGAAGCAAACCTCTTCCCTTGTACTAAATAACTTTATTGAGCTGTTCGACTCTTTGATGGGTGTTTTAGGCATTGTCCTTAAGAAGGAAGAAGAGGTTTTAGACGCAGAAATAGATGCGTTAATTGAAGAAAGAACAAAAGCTAGAAAAGAAAGAAACTTTGCTCGGGCTGATGAAATTCGTGACCAATTAAAAGCGATGAATATTATCCTGGAAGACACAGCGCAAGGCATTCGCTGGAAGAGGGGATAATCGTGACTGAATGGAAAGAAACTAACACAAAGCAATTGAACTCCCTAGCGCTTGCCTATATGGGAGATGCAGTTTATGAGCAGGTTGTAAGAGAGCACCTTATAAAGAAGGGTGGCGTAAGGCCAAACCTTCTTCATAAGGAGGGAACATTCTATGTTTCTGCAAAGGCGCAAGCCTCGATTGTGAGAGAAATGCTGGATCTTCAATTTTTAACAGAGGAAGAAGAAGCGACTTTAAGAAGGGGCAGAAATGCTAAATCTGGATCAGTTCCAAAAAATACAGATGTTCAAACGTATAATTATAGTACGGCATTTGAAGCTGTTATTGGCAGCCTATATCTTAGCGGACAACAAGCAAGGTTACAAGAAGTATTGCGGTTTGCAATCGAGTTTATAGATAAGAAGAAAGGGGAGAAGTAACAGTGGTAGAAAACACAGAACAAACTGGAGAAATAATCGCGGGAAAAAATCCTGTACTGGAAGCTCTGCGTTCAGGAAGAGATATGAACAAGGTATGGATTGGAGAAGGTGTCCAAAAAGGCGGTATATCGGAAATTGTTCAACTTGCAAAAAGCGCTGGAGTAGTCGTGCAATTTGTTCCGAAAAAGAAGCTAGATCAACTGACAGATGCTAATCATCAAGGTGTTGTAGCTTCTGTTGCAGCATACCGTTATGCTGAGCTGGATGACTTGTTTCAGCTTGCTGCAAGTAAGAAGGAGGATCCGCTTTTCATTATTTTAGATGAGATTGAAGATCCGCATAATCTGGGTTCCATCATGAGAACTGCCGATGCGGTGGGGGCTCATGGTATTATCATTCCAAAAAGAAGAGCTGTAGGCCTCACGGCGGTTGTTGCAAAAGCATCTACTGGAGCAATTGAACATGTTCCTGTATATAGAGCGGGAAATTTAGCACAAACAGTGGATGAACTAAAGGATCGTGGGGTGTGGATTGCGGGGACGGATGCTGCAAAGTCAACGGATTATCGAAAAATGGATGCAACTTTGCCACTTGCTTTAATAATTGGTAGTGAAGGCAAGGGGATGAGTCGACTATTGAGAGATAAATGCGATTTTCTTTACTACCTGCCAATGGTCGGTCATGTAACTAGTTTAAATGCATCTGTTGCTGCGTCCATACTTCTATATGAAATATGGCGTGTAAGAAATCCGTTAAAGGAATAGACTCATGCAGATATTAATTGTCGATGGATATAATATCATCGGCGCATGGAGCGAGCTAAGGAGCTTGAAAAATGATAAGCTACTAGATGCTAGAGATAGACTGATTGAATTAATGGCAGAGTATAAAGCATTTACCGGTATCCGTGTCATTATTGTATTTGATGCCCACTTAGTTCCAGGCATCGAAAGTAAAACAAAGCAAAACAAAGTAGAGATTATCTATACGCGAGAAAATGAAACGGCTGATGAGCGGATAGAAAAGCTTACGAAAGAACTAAGTCAGCGAAGAGTACAGATATATGTAGCAACATCAGATCTAACAGAGCAAAGAGTGATCTTTGGTCAAGGAGCATTAAGAAAGTCTGCGAGAGAATTAGAAATTGAAATGATTTCTATTTCCTCCAGCATTACTAAAAAAGTAAAGAATATTCAAGAAACAAAGCCTAATTCTAAGATTGAGTTATCACAAGAAGTTGCAGAAATTTTCGAAAAATGGCGAAGAGGATTGAAATGACTCATTGACGCTATAAAATTCGTTCCTGTATACTTATGGTAATACTCGAAATTTAGCTGAGGTGACTTCATTGAAAAGAACAGAGCTTGATCTACAAAAATTGGATAGTTTATTGGATGAGGAACTTGTAGAGATGGTTCATCAAGGGAACACTGAAGCGTTGGATTATTTAATTACAAAGTACCGTCCCTTTGTGCGTATGAAAGGAAGATCCTATTTTCTAATAGGTGCGGATAAAGAAGACATACTTCAAGAGGGCATGATTGGTTTGTTTAAGGCGATACGTGACTTCAAAGAGGAAAAGCTATCTTCCTTTAGAGCTTTTGCAGAGTTATGTATTACTAGACAAATAATTACGGCCATCAAAACTGCTACCCGTCAAAAGCATATTCCTTTAAATTCATACGTTTCTTTGGACAAGCCTATTTATGATGAAGAATCTGATCGGACATTGATGGACATGATTACTGGTTCTGTAGTCGATGACCCGGAGGAGTTAATCATTAATAGGGAAAATGTGCACTACATGGAAGGCAAAATGGGTGAAATATTAAGTGAACTGGAGCAACAGGTTCTTGCTTTATACCTTGACGGCCAATCCTATCAAGAGATTTCGGTAGAGTTGAACCGGCATGTTAAGTCTATCGATAACGCCTTGCAAAGAGTTAAAAGAAAACTAGAAAGATATATGGAAGTTGGTAGCAATTACGCTTAGCTGGGATTTTGTTGACATGAATTGCCTGAGGTGATACTCTTGAAAAAGACTTATACGCCAAAAGGTGAGAAAATGACTAAAAAAATCGTCTTGAGTTGTGCGCAATGTGGACATAGAAACTATACAGTGCCTGCTTCTAAAGACAACGAAGCGATAAGAGTTGAAAGAAAAAAGTACTGTGCACATTGTAACGCTCATACAGTTCATAAACAAACAATATGAGTAGTGATGTAAGATAGATTTCTCTGTGGAGGTTTAGCTAAATGGCTAATAATAGTGGATTTTTCAAGAATGTAGTTTCAGAGATGAGAAAAGTAAGTTGGCCAAGACGTAAGGAATTAACGAAATACACGGTTGTAGTAATCTCAACTGTTGTAGTAATGGCTTTATTCTTTGCTTTAGTTGACTTAGGGATTTCTTCACTTTTACGCTGGTACCTAGCATTATAATTGATAGCAAGTATATATTTGAGAATAGCCCGTCTTAGTAAACGAACGGGTTTTTTCATTTTGTCTTAGAAAAGGAGGGAAGGACATTTAGTCCTGACGCATGGAAAAAAATTGGTATGTTGTTCATACGTATTCCGGTTACGAAAATAAAGTAAAAGCAAATCTAGAAAAACGCGTGGAAACAATGGGTATGCAAGATAAAATATTCAGGGTTATCATTCCAGAAGAACAAGAAATAGATATTAAAGATGGTAAAAAACGTACGGTAATGAGAAAAACGTTCCCAGGGTATGTGTTAGTGGAACTGATCATGACAGATGACGCGTGGTATGTTGTTCGAAATACGCCAGGAGTTACCGGCTTTATTGGTTCCTCTGGTGGAGGGACAAAGCCAACTCCATTACTTCCAGAGGAAGTAGATTTTATCTTGAAGCAAATGGGTATGACAGAACGCAAGGTTGAGGTAGATTTTGCTGTTGGTGAATTAGTAGAAGTATTGGAGGGGCCATTCGCTCATTTCCAAGGTAAGGTTGAAACAATTGATACTGAAAAAGGAAAAGTAACTGTATCAATTGATATGTTCGGTCGTGAAACCAACATGGAGTTAGACTTTGATCAAGTGATTAAAGTATAAATAACACTTGCTAAAAATTTGGATAAGTGATATCATTTCAAAGGTCAGACTAAAAAAACGTCTGTATTAATTTTTATAATGTTATCAGCGCAGAGCTGAGAGACAGATATTTGAGTGGGAGGGGAAACCCTATTACCACATCACGGACTTAAGGAGGTGTGTCTCGTGGCTAAAAAAGTGATTAAAGTTGTAAAATTACAAATCCCTGCTGGAAAAGCAAACCCAGCGCCACCAGTTGGTCCTGCACTAGGTCAAGCAGGTGTTAATATCATGGGATTCTGTAAGGAGTTCAACGCACGTACTGCAGATCAAGCAGGTCTAATCATTCCGGTAGAAATTACTGTATTTGAAGATCGTTCATTTACTTTCATTACAAAAACTCCACCGGCAGCAGTGCTACTTAAAGTAGCAGCAGGAATTCAATCTGGATCAGGTGAACCAAACCGCGTAAAAGTGGCAACGGTTAAACGTGATAAAGTTCGCGAAATCGCAGAACAAAAAATGCCAGATTTAAACGCTGCATCTGTTGAATCAGCTATGTTGATGGTTGAAGGTACTGCACGCAGCATGGGTATTACGATCGTAGACTAATACTTAATGTGCATTTTGATATGACGCATTTGTTTTTTGGAAGGTTGTAGTTGTTCAAAAAGGATAACTGCAACCTTTACACGTGGGAGGTTTATTCCGCTATAACCACTATCAAGGAGGACATTTTAAATGGCTAACAAAGGTAAAAAATTGCAGGAAGCTGCAAAATTAGTAGATAAAAACACTTTATATACAGCAAAAGAAGCTATTGAGCTTGCGAAAAAAACAAGCACAGTAAACTTCGATGCGACTGTTGAGGTTGCTTTCCGTCTTGGAATTGATACTCGTAAAAACGATCAACAAATCCGTGGTGCAGTTGTACTACCAAATGGTACAGGTAAAACTCAACGCGTATTAGTTTTTGCTAAAGGTGATAAATTAAAAGAAGCAGAAGCTGCTGGTGCAGACTATGCAGGTGATGTAGAATACATCAACAAAATCCAACAAGGTTGGTTTGACTTCGATGTAATCGTTGCTACTCCAGACATGATGGGTGAAGTTGGTAAAATCGGTCGTGTATTAGGACCTAAAGGCTTAATGCCAAACCCTAAAACTGGTACAGTTACATTTGATGTAACGAAAGCAGTTCAAGAAATCAAAGCTGGTAAAGTAGAATACCGTGCTGACAAAGCTGGTATTATCCATGCACCAATTGGTAAAGTTTCTTTCGAAGACGACAAATTAGTTGAGAACTTCTTAGCTGTATTTGATGTTGTACAAAAAGCTAAACCAGCTGCTTCAAAAGGTGTTTACATGAAATCTGTAAACGTAACTACAACTATGGGACCAGCTATCAAAGTTGATCCACAAACAGTAAAATAATTATTGACAGCCTGAGTTATATTTGATATTATAGCTTCTGTTGTGAAATATACATTTGTACCGAAGACAGTAGGAGCGACATGTCGCTTAAAATTCCTACCGAGGACATGAAATTTCAAATTCTAATTTAGAAGATGACTTTCTGCCTCTGTGTCTACTTGTAGAACAGAGGCTTTTCTTTTGTCGGTATAAGTGGCCAATTCTTATAGGAGGTGCCAAGATGAGCAAAGCAATTGAAACGAAAAAAGTGCTAGTGCAAGATATCGCAGAGAAATTCAAATCTGCTGCCTCTGTAGTTGTAGTTGACTACCGTGGATTAAATGTTGCTCAAGTAACGGAATTACGTAAACAGCTTCGTGAAGCTGGCGTGGAATTTAAAGTTTATAAAAACTCACTTACACGTCGTGCTACTGAAGTTGTTGGGGTTGACGGAATCAATGAATTCCTAGTGGGACCTAACGCAATCGCATTTTCTAACGAAGATGTAGTTGCACCTGCAAAAATCATCAACGATTTTGCTAAAAAGAACGAACAGCTTGAAATTAAAGCTGGTATCATCGAAGGAAACGTAGCTTCAGCTGAAGACGTAAAAGCATTAGCGGAACTTCCATCTCGCGAAGGACTACTTTCTATGCTTCTTTCTGTACTTCAAGCTCCAGTGCGCAACTTCGCACTTGCAACAAAAGCTGTTGCAGAACAAAAAGAAGAGCAAGGCGCATAATTCTCTTTGCTGCTTCGTAATAAATAACCGGCAAATAGCCTAATAAATTATCCAATAATAGGAGGAAAATAAAATGAATAAAGAGCAAATCTTAGAAGCTATCAAAGCTATGACAGTTCTAGAATTAAACGACTTAGTAAAAGCAATCGAAGAAGAATTTGGTGTAACTGCAGCAGCTCCTGTAGCAGTAGCAGCAGCAGGTGGCGCAGCAGCAGCTGAAGAAAAAACTGATTTCGACGTAATCCTTGCATCTGCAGGAGACCAAAAAATCAAAGTTATCAAAGTTGTTCGTGAAATCACTGGTCTTGGCTTGAAAGAAGCTAAAGAAGTAGTAGACAACGCTCCAAAAGCACTTAAAGAAGGCGTTTCTAAAGAAGATGCAGAAGCTATGAAAGCACAACTTGAAGAAGTTGGAGCAAGCGTAGAACTTAAGTAATTTTTGTGCATGCCGAAGTAAAAGCTCGTCAGAATACGACGGGCTTTTCTTCGTATGTATTGTGGAGGGCTTACGGTGTCTGAACATTATTATTCTAAAAAACCTCAAACTGAAAGCAAACCGCGCCATTGGAATTTTACGTTACTTGGCCATAACTTTCGATTTGAAACAGATGCTGGTGTATTTAGTAAGAGCGAAGTAGATTTTGGCTCCCGTGTATTGATCGATGCTTTTGAGGAACCTAAGCTTCCAGGAGATATTTTAGATGTTGGCTGTGGTTATGGACCGATCGGTCTTTCTTTAGCAAAGACATGGAAGGATAGAACAATTCATCTAGTAGATGTGAACACACGTGCAATCCAGCTGGCAGAAAAAAATGCCCAAGCAAACGGGATACAAAATGTGCGAATCTATGAAAGTGATGGGTTGTCGGCTGTTTCTACTGCAAATTTTGCGGCTATAGTTACAAATCCACCGATTCGCGCTGGAAAAGAAACGATATTTCGATTTTATAGAGAATCGTATGAGAAGTTAGCTTCAAAGGGAGAATTGTGGGTTGTGATTCAAAAGAAACAAGGGGCTCCATCAACTTTTAGTTATTTAGAAGAGATTTTTGGTCAAGTGGAGGTTGTCAATAAAGAAAAAGGTTATTGGATTATCAAAGCCACAAAGATTGACTTGACAAATTCGCTATGATATTATAGTAAAATGCAAAAATATTATTTTGAGGACGTGTGCCCTTTTGTATAAACCAATAACAAAATGGGTATACTGGCCGAGAAAAAGTTTGGTTAATCGAAAATGAGCTCTTCATTAGAACTCGTTTTCTTTTTGTCTTTCGATATCATACACCAAAATATGAATATCGAAAAGACCTAATATCGCTTTATTGAGGGGTGAATGAGTTGACAGGTCAACTAGTTCAGTACGGACAACACCGCCAGCGCAGAAGCTTTGCGCGTATTAGTGAGGTGCTAGAACTTCCGAATCTTATCGAGATTCAAACGGCATCTTATCAATGGTTCCTTGAGGAAGGTTTACGTGAAATGTTTAAAGATATTTCACCAATCGAGGACTTTACAGGCAATTTATCACTAGAATTTGTCGACTATAGCTTAAATGATCCGAAGTATTCGGTCGACGAATCTAAAGAACGTGACGCAACATACGCTGCACCATTGCGCGTAAAAGTACGTCTCCACAACAAAGAAACGAATGAAGTGAAAGAACAGGACGTTTTCATGGGAGACTTCCCATTAATGACGGAGACAGGTACCTTTGTAATCAATGGTGCTGAACGTGTAATTGTATCTCAGTTAGTCCGTTCACCAAGTGTTTACTTCCACGACAAAACAGACAAAAACGGTAAAAAAGGCTTTGGAGCTACTGTAATTCCAAACCGAGGTGCATGGTTAGAGTATGAAATCGATGCTAAGGACGTTGTATACGTTCGTATAGACCGTACACGTAAATTACCTGTTACTGTTTTACTTCGTGCTTTAGGCTTTGGCTCAGATCAAGAAATCATTGATTTAATCGGTGATAATGAGTACCTACGCAATACGCTTGAAAAGGACAATACAGAGACATCTGAAAAAGCCCTTTTAGAAATTTATGAGCGTTTACGCCCAGGTGAGCCACCAACAGTAGAAAGTGCAAAAAGCTTATTATATTCTCGCTTTTTTGACCCAAAACGTTATGACTTAGCTAACGTTGGTCGCTATAAAATGAATAAAAAGCTGCATATTAAAAATCGATTATTTAATCAAACAGTTGCAGAAACACTAGCTGACCCAGAAACTGGCGAAATCCTAGTGGAAGCTGGTACATTAATTGACCGTCGCGTTTTAGATCGCATTATCCCATATTTAGAGAACGGAATTGGATTCAAGACCTTCTCAACGGTAGGGGGCGTACTAGAAGACGATATTACTGTACAATCGATTAAAATTTATGCGCCAAATGATGAAGATCAAAAAGAAATTAACGTAATTAGCAATGCTTACGTGGATGATGAAGTGAAAAATATTACTCCGGCAGATATCGTGGCATCTATTGGTTATTTCTTTAACCTATTGTTTAACGTAGGAAACACAGATGACATCGATCATCTTGGAAACCGTCGTTTGCGTTCGGTAGGAGAGCTTCTTCAAAACCAATTCCGTATTGGTCTTTCCCGTATGGAGCGAGTGGTTCGTGAGCGTATGTCCATTAATGACACACAGGCAATCGTTCCACAGCAGCTAATTAACATCCGTCCAGTAATTGCATCTATCAAAGAGTTTTTTGGTAGCTCGCAGTTATCTCAATTCATGGATCAAACAAACCCGCTTGCAGAGCTTACCCATAAGCGACGTTTATCCGCATTAGGACCTGGTGGACTTACTCGTGAGCGTGCTGGCTTTGAAGTGCGTGACGTTCACTACTCTCACTACGGTCGTATGTGTCCGATTGAAACTCCTGAGGGACCAAACATCGGGTTAATCAACTCGCTTTCTAGTTTTGCAAAGGTAAATAAGTTTGGATTCATCGAAACTCCTTACCGTCGTGTTGATCCAGAAACGGGTCTTGTAACTTCTCGTATCGACTACCTAACAGCTGATGAAGAGGATAACTATGTTGTGGCTCAGGCTAACTCTCCATTATCTGATGAGGGGGCTTTCTTGAACGAAGAAGTAGTTGGTCGTTTCCGTGGTGATAACACTGTATTTAGAAGAGAACAAATTGACTATATGGATGTATCGCCTAAGCAAGTAGTATCAGCTGCGACAGCGTGTATCCCATTCTTAGAAAACGATGACTCCAACCGTGCGCTAATGGGAGCGAACATGCAACGTCAAGCTGTTCCTCTATTAAATCCTGAGGCTCCTTTTGTAGGAACTGGTATGGAGCATGTAAACGCACGTGACTCAGGTGCTGCAGTTATTGCTAAGCACCATGGTATTGTGGAGCACGTAGAAGCGAAGGAAATTCGCGTTCGTCGTGTGGAAACAGTAGATGGAAAAGAAGTAATGGGCGATCTTACAACTTATAAAGTGCATAAGTTTGAACGTTCAAATCACGGTACATCTATTAACCAACGTCCAATCGTAAAAGTTGGAGACAGAGTAAAACCTCTTGATATTCTTGCAGATGGTCCTTCTATGGATAAAGGTGAGCTAGCGTTAGGTCGTAACGTTTTAGTTGCCTTCATGACATGGGATGGATACAACTACGAGGATGCTGTAATTATGAGTGAGCGTCTTGTAAAAGACGACGTATACACTTCTGTTCATATTGAAGAATATGAATCAGAATCTCGTGATACAAAGCTAGGACCAGAAGAAATTACGAGAGATATTCCAAACGTTGGGGAAGATGCACTACGCAACCTAGACGACCGTGGAATTATCCGTATTGGTGCTGAGGTTCGTGATGGAGATATTCTTGTTGGTAAAGTAACACCAAAAGGAGTTACTGAGCTTACAGCAGAAGAAAGACTTCTTCATGCAATCTTCGGAGAAAAAGCACGCGAGGTTCGCGATACTTCTCTTCGTGTACCGCATGGTGCTGGTGGAATTGTATTAGATGTAAAAGTCTTCAACCGAGAAGATGGAGATGAATTATCTCCTGGAGTTAACCAATTAGTTCGTGTTTATATCGTACAAAAACGTAAAATCTCCGTTGGGGATAAAATGGCCGGACGACATGGTAACAAAGGGGTTATCTCAAGAATTCTTCCGGAAGAGGATATGCCTTTCCTTCCAGATGGAACACCAGTAGATATTATGTTAAATCCACTTGGGGTACCATCTCGTATGAACATTGGGCAGGTACTAGAGCTGCACTTAGGTATGGCTGCTAGAATCCTTGGTATTCATATGGCATCACCAGTATTTGATGGTGCGAATGAAGAGGACGTTTGGAGCACGATGGAAGAAGCAGGTCTGAACCGTGACGGGAAAACAACCCTATACGACGGTAGATCTGGTGAACCGTTTGATAACCGTGTATCCGTTGGAGTTATGTATATGATCAAGCTTGCCCACATGGTAGACGACAAACTTCATGCCCGCTCAACTGGACCATATTCACTTGTTACGCAACAGCCTCTTGGAGGTAAAGCGCAATTTGGTGGACAGCGTTTTGGTGAGATGGAGGTATGGGCACTTGAGGCCTATGGTGCAGCTTACACATTACAAGAAATCTTAACAGTTAAATCCGATGACGTTGTTGGTCGTGTGAAAACATATGAAGCAATCGTTAAAGGTGAAAGTGTACCTGAACCAGGAGTTCCTGAATCATTCAAAGTATTGATTAAAGAATTACAAAGCTTAGGTATGGATGTTAAGATGCTTACAATTGATGAAGAGGAAATCGAGCTTCGTGATTTAGATGAAGACGATGATATTCCAGCAGCAGATGCTCTAGGATTATTACCATTGTCCGGAGAAGAAGAGCCTGTTGGAAACCTAGAATAAATAAGACTTTAAGGGTTGCAAGCCAATTTGTTAGAGTTCTTAAGAAAAAAGTAAACTCGGACAGGTGCTGCCTGTCCGAATTTCGATATAAAAATGCGCAAAATGCAGAGCTACTTGGAAAGTCTTTTTAAAAGACACAAGACTAAAGGGAGGTAGGCTCCTTGATAGACGTTAATAATTTTGAGTATATGAAAATAGGTTTGGCTTCACCAGATAAAATCCGTTCTTGGTCTTATGGGGAAGTAAAAAAGCCTGAAACGATTAACTATCGTACATTAAAACCAGAAAAAGATGGTTTATTCTGTGAGCGAATTTTCGGTCCAACAAAAGACTGGGAATGTCACTGCGGAAAATATAAACGTGTTCGTTATAAAGGTGTAGTTTGTGATCGTTGTGGAGTTGAGGTAACTCGTGCAAAGGTTCGACGTGAGCGTATGGGTCACATTGAATTAGCAGCTCCTGTATCACATATCTGGTACTTCAAGGGAATCCCAAGCCGTATGGGTCTGATCTTGGATATGTCTCCTAGATCCCTGGAAGAAGTTATCTACTTTGCATCATATGTAGTGATTGAACCAGCTGATACACCACTAGAAAAGAAACAATTACTTTCAGAAAAAGAATACCGTGCATACCGTGAGAAGTTTGGTACGAAGTTCCAAGCGGCTATGGGTGCAGAGGCTATTAAACGTCTATTACAAGAAATAGATCTTGAAAGTGAAACAGAAAGCTTAAAAGAAGAGCTAAAAACTGCACAAGGACAACGTCGCACTCGTGCGATTAAACGTTTAGAAGTAGTAGAATCATTCCGTAACTCTGGAAACAAACCAGATTGGATGATTTTAGATGTACTTCCGGTAATTCCGCCAGAATTACGTCCGATGGTACAGTTAGATGGTGGACGCTTTGCAACTTCCGATTTAAATGACTTGTATCGTCGTGTTATTAACCGTAACAATCGTCTTAAGCGTTTGTTGGACTTAGGTGCTCCAAGCATTATCGTTCAAAACGAAAAACGTATGTTGCAAGAAGCAGTTGATGCATTGATCGACAATGGTCGTCGTGGTCGTCCTGTGACTGGTCCTGGTAACCGTCCTTTAAAATCTCTTTCTCACATGCTGAAAGGGAAACAAGGTCGTTTCCGTCAAAACTTACTTGGTAAACGTGTAGACTACTCTGGTCGTTCGGTTATCGTAGTAGGTCCTAATTTAAAAATGTATCAATGTGGTCTTCCGAAGGAAATGGCTATCGAATTATTTAAGCCATTTGTAATGAAAGAGCTAGTTGAGCGCGGCTTAGCGCATAATATTAAGAGCGCTAAACGTAAAATTGAGCGTATGCACTCAGAGGTTTGGGACGTATTAGAAGATGTTATTAAAGAACATCCAGTACTACTTAACCGTGCACCAACGCTTCACCGTTTAGGTATCCAAGCATTTGAGCCTACGTTAGTAGAAGGTCGTGCAATTCGTCTTCATCCATTAGTATGTACAGCATATAATGCTGACTTCGATGGTGACCAAATGGCGGTTCACGTACCATTATCTTCTGAAGCACAAGCAGAAGCACGTCTATTAATGTTAGCAGCACAAAACATTTTGAACCCGAAAGATGGAAAACCTGTAGTAACACCATCTCAGGATATGGTATTAGGTAACTATTACTTAACACTTGAGCGCAAAGGTGCAACTGGAGAAGGTTCTACATTCTACGGTCCTAATGAAGTGTTGATTGCTTATAATAATGGTCATGTTCATTTGCATACTCGTATCGCAATTGCTGCATCTTCATTAAATAATCCAACGTTCACAGAGGAACAAAACAAGATGTGGTTGGTGACTACGGTTGGGAAAGTAATCTTTAATGAGATTCTTCCGGAAACATTCCCGTATATTAATGAACCAACAGATTTCAACCTACAAGTTGAAACGCCTGAAAAATATTTCGTATCTACTACAACAGATGTGAAAAAACATATTGAATCTATGGACCTTGTTCAACCATTCAAGAAGAAAATCCTTGGTAATATCATTGCGGAAGTATTCAAACGTTTCCACATTACAGAAACATCTAAAATGCTTGATCGCATGAAGTCACTTGGATTTAGATACTCTACAAAAGCTGGTATTACAATCGGTATTTCTGATATCGTCGTTCTTCCAGACAAAGGAGAGATTCTTGAAGAGGCGCAAGGAAAAGTAGATAAAGTAATGAAACAATTCCGTCGCGGTCTAATTACGGAAGAGGAACGTTACGCAAGTGTTATTGCACAGTGGAGTAAAGCGAAAGAAGTTATTCAAGATAAACTAATGAAGTCTCTAGATAACATGAACCCAATCTTCATGATGAGTGATTCTGGTGCCCGTGGTAACGCGTCCAACTTTACTCAGCTTGCTGGTATGCGTGGACTGATGGCCAACCCGGCTGGTCGTATTATCGAGCTTCCAATTAAATCTTCCTTCCGTGAAGGTTTAACAGTACTTGAATACTTCATCTCTACACACGGTGCTCGTAAAGGTCTTGCCGATACTGCATTAAAAACAGCCGATTCAGGTTATCTGACACGTCGTCTGGTGGACGTAGCACAGGATGTTATTGTTCGCGAAGATGATTGTGGAACAGACCGTGGACTATTAATTGGTTCGCTTATGGAAGGTTCTGAGGTAATCGAGGAATTTGCTGAGCGTATTGTAGGTCGTCATACGAAGAAAACAATTTATCACCCAGTAACAGGTGAGTTAATTTTACAAAGAGACGGTTTAATAACACAAGATATCGCTCGTATTATTGAAGAAGCTGGTATCGAGCAATTAACAATCCGCTCTGCGTTTACATGTAATACAAAACACGGCGTATGTAAAAAATGTTACGGCTTAAACTTAGCAACTGGAGATACTGTAGAAGTTGGGGAAGCGGTAGGAATTATCGCAGCTCAATCTATCGGAGAACCAGGTACTCAGTTAACAATGCGTACATTCCATACAGGTGGGGTTGCTGGAGACGATATTACACAAGGTCTTCCACGTATCCAAGAAATCTTTGAAGCTCGTAACCCTAAAGGGCAAGCAGTTATCTCCGAAATTTCCGGTATAGTAACGGATGTCGATGAGATTAGAGAAGGGCAAAAAGAGATTACGATTCAAGGTAACGTAGAGACTCGTAAGTACCTTGCTCCATACAATGCTCGACTAAAAGTTGCTGTAAATGATGTTATTGAACGTGGTCAAGTTTTAACAGAAGGATCAATAGATCCGAAAGAGTTGTTAAAAGTAAAAGACGTAGCTACTGTTCAAGAATATTTATTAAAAGAAGTACAAAAAGTTTATCGTATGCAAGGGGTAGAAATTGGAGACAAACATATCGAAGTAATGGTTCGCCAAATGCTTCGTAAGGTTCGTGTCATTGAAGCAGGAGAAACAGATTTACTTCCTGGATCTCTTCTTGATATTCACCAATTCGCTGAGGCAAACAGAGAAGCGGTACTACACGGTAAGATACCTGCAACTTGTCGCCCAGTAATCCTTGGTATTACGAAAGCTTCACTTGAAACAGAGTCCTTCTTATCTGCTGCATCATTCCAAGAAACAACACGTGTTCTAACGGATGCTGCTATTAAAGGTAAGCGAGATGAGTTGCTTGGACTGAAGGAAAACGTAATTATCGGTAAGCTGGTTCCTGCTGGTACTGGTATGCAACGATACCGTCAAATTAAAATAACTTCAAACGAAGCAGATTCTGAGAAAGAAGCAGTAAGTGCTGAATAAGAAGACAGAGTACATGTCCTAGAATAGTGAAATAGGGAATGAAATATGGCATTGCTAATATTTCTTCCCTTTAACTAGGGACAGCGTACGGAATCTTAGATGTACTTATATGTTTAATCACTATATTAGGGGAAAGCTTCATGTTTTCTCCTAATATTTAATGTTAAGTGTTGACACCTTTTTCAAGGAATGATAATATATTTAAGGTTGATAGTTATAGGACTTGTAACTTTGGAGGATATGAAAATGTCTTATGAAAAAGTAAAACAAGCAAAAAAAACAATCATAGGTACAAAGCAAGCAGTAAAAGCAATGAATAAAGGGCTTGTAAGAGAAGTATATATAGCACTTGACATAGAAGATAGAATCATTGATCTAGCTAGATCCGCAGCACAAGAAAATAATGTGGTTATTCACTATGTTGAGTCTAAATTAGAGCTTGGTAAAGCCTGTGGATTGCGTATAGGCGCATCTGTAGTGGCTATTGCTGTGTAACAGTTTTTGTGTAAAATCACAAAAACTTTGTTTTTACCCAAAAAATGAACCACCTGGATGTGTGGTATTAAAAGAACAAATGAAGGGAGGAACAATCGATGCCTACAATTAACCAATTGGTACGTAAGCCTCGTAAATCCAACATCACGAAATCTAAATCTCCAGCATTAGGAAAAGGTTATAACAGCTTTAAAAAGTCTGCTACAAACCTTAACTCTCCACAAAAACGTGGGGTATGTACTCGTGTTGGTACTATGACGCCTAAAAAACCGAACTCAGCACTTCGTAAATATGCGCGTGTACGTCTAACTAATACGTTAGAGGTTACTGCTTATATCCCAGGTGAAGGTCACAACCTACAAGAACACAGTGTTGTACTTATCCGCGGAGGACGTGTAAAAGACTTACCAGGGGTACGTTATCATATCGTACGTGGAGCTCTTGACACAGCTGGAGTTAATGGTCGTATGCAAAGCCGTTCTCTATACGGAGCAAAACGCCCTAAAGTTAAAAAATAATTAACGATTAAATCGACATTCTTCGAAAGGAGGAAAACACATGCCTCGTAAAGGTCCTGTTTCCAAACGTGACGTGTTACCAGATCCAATTTATAACTCAAAACTAGTAACTCGTTTAATTAATAAAATGATGATTGATGGTAAAAGAGGTACTTCTCAAAAAATCCTATACGGAGCGTTTGATTTAGTAAAAGAACGTTCTGGTAAAGATCCATTAGAAGTATTCGAAGCTGCACTAAACAACATTATGCCAGTACTTGAAGTACGCGCTCGTCGTGTTGGTGGTGCTAACTACCAAGTACCGGTTGAAGTTCGTCCAGAACGCCGTTACACTTTAGGTCTTCGTTACCTAGTGAACTATTCTCGCCTTCGTGGAGAGAAAACAATGGAAGAGCGTCTTGCTAATGAAATCCTTGACGCATCTAACAACACAGGTGCATCTGTTAAGAAACGTGAAGATATGCACAAAATGGCAGAAGCTAACAAAGCATTTGCTCACTATCGTTGGTAAGATTTACTTAAAATCATACTCTAATCCGAAACTGGAAGGAGAAATACATTATGGCTAGAGAGTTCTCCTTAGAAAAAACACGTAATATCGGTATCATGGCTCACATCGATGCTGGTAAAACGACTACTACGGAGCGTATTCTTTATTACACTGGTAAAATCCATAAAATTGGTGAAACACATGAAGGTGCTTCTCAAATGGACTGGATGGAACAAGAACAAGAACGTGGTATCACAATCACTTCTGCTGCAACAACAGCTTCTTGGGACAACCACCGTATTAACATTATCGATACACCTGGACACGTAGACTTCACAGTAGAAGTTGAACGTTCACTTCGTGTACTTGATGGTGCGGTTACAGTACTAGATGCTCAATCTGGTGTTGAACCACAAACAGAAACAGTATGGCGCCAAGCTACAACTTATGGTGTTCCACGTATCGTTTTTGTAAACAAAATGGATAAAACAGGTGCAGACTTCTTGTACTCTGTATCCACACTTCGTGACCGTCTACAAGCAAATGCTCATCCAATCCAATTACCAATTGGTGCAGAAGACCAATTTAGCGGAATCATCGACTTAATTACGATGAAAGCTACTGTATACGGAAATGACTTAGGAACAGATATTCAAGAAGTAGAAATTCCTGCTGAATATCAAGATCAAGCGGAAGAATACCGTGAAAAATTAGTTGAAGCGGTAGCTGAGCTTGATGAAGAATTAATGGAAAAATACCTTGGTGGAGAAGAAATCACAAATGAAGAATTAGTTGCTGGTATCCGTAAAGGTACTCTTAACGTAGAATTCTATCCAGTAGTTTGTGGTACTGCTTTCAAAAACAAAGGTGTTCAAAAAGTTCTTGATGCAGTAGTTGCATACCTTCCATCTCCAGTTGATTTACCTCCTATGAAAGGTATCAACCCGGATACTGATGAAGAGATTGAACGTAAAGCTTCTGATGATGAGGCGTTCTCAGCGTTAGCTTTTAAAGTTATGACTGACCCTTATGTTGGTAAATTAACTTTCTTCCGCGTATACTCTGGTACACTTCAATCAGGTTCTTACGTGCAAAACTCAACAAAAGGTAAGCGTGAGCGTGTAGGTCGTATCCTACAAATGCACGCAAACTCTCGTGAAGAGATTGCACAAGTTTACGCTGGAGATATCGCTGCAGCAGTAGGCTTAAAAGATACTACAACTGGTGATACACTATGTGATGAAAAATCTCTAGTTATTCTTGAGTCAATGGAATTCCCAGAGCCAGTTATCTCACTTTCTGTTGAACCAAAAACAAAAGCTGACCAAGATAAAATGGGTCAAGCTCTACAAAAATTAGCTGAAGAAGATCCAACATTCCGCGTTCATACTGACCAAGAAACTGGTCAAGTAATTATCGCTGGTATGGGAGAACTTCACCTTGATATACTTGTTGACCGTATGCGTCGCGAGTTCAAAGTAGAAGCTAACGTAGGTGCTCCTCAAGTATCTTACCGTGAAACTTTCCGCTCTTCTGCGAAAGTTGAAGGTAAATTTGTTCGCCAATCTGGTGGTCGTGGTCAATTCGGACACGTTTGGATCGAGTTTGCTCCAAATGAAGAAGGAAAAGGCTTTGAGTTTGAAAATGCTATCGTTGGTGGGGTAGTTCCTCGTGAATATATTCCAGCTGTAGAAGCAGGTCTTCGTGATGCACTTGATAACGGTGTAATTGCTGGTTTCCCATTAATCGATATTAAAGCTAAATTATTCGACGGATCATACCATGATGTTGACTCGAATGAGATGGCATTTAAAATTGCTGCATCTATGGCATTGAAAAATGCTGTATCAAAAGTAAACCCAGTACTTCTTGAGCCAATCATGAAAGTAGAAGTTGTAATTCCTGAAGAATATTTAGGAGACATCATGGGTGACATCACATCTCGTCGTGGACGCGTTGAAGGTATGGATGCTAGAGGTAACGCACAAGTAGTTCGTGCAATGGTACCACTTGCTGAAATGTTCGGATATGCAACTTCCTTACGTTCTAATACGCAAGGTCGTGGAGTATTCTCCATGGTATTCGACCACTATGAAGATGTTCCAAAATCTATTGCAGAAGAAATTATTAAAAAACATAAAGGCGAATAATTGATATTTCCTTTAGTTTCAAGTATAACTATTTGTAGTGTATGAAAGTTTAGGGACTATATGTCCCTACCCTTTTATCATAAAAAACAAACAATTACTGAGGAGGATTTCTCTAATGGCAAAAGCTAAATTTGATCGTTCAAAAACACATGCTAACGTTGGTACAATTGGACACGTTGACCATGGTAAAACAACTCTAACTGCTGCAATCGCTACAGTTCTTTCTAAAAGATTAGGTGGAGAAGCTAAGTCTTACGACCAAATCGATAACGCTCCAGAAGAAAAAGAGCGTGGAATCACAATCAACACATCTCACGTTGAGTATGAAACTGAAACTCGTCACTACGCACACGTTGACTGCCCAGGACATGCTGACTATGTTAAAAACATGATCACAGGTGCAGCTCAAATGGACGGCGGTATCTTAGTAGTATCTGCTGCTGATGGCCCAATGCCACAAACTCGTGAACACATCCTTCTTTCTCGTCAAGTAGGTGTTCCTTACTTAGTAGTATTCATGAACAAATGTGATATGGTAGACGACGAAGAATTACTTGAATTAGTTGAAATGGAAATTCGTGACCTATTATCTGAATACGACTTCCCAGGCGACGATGTTCCTGTAATCAAAGGTTCTGCTCTTAAAGCTCTTGAAGGAGAGCCAGAGTGGGAAGAAAAAATCGTTGAATTAATGGACGCTGTAGACAGCTACATCCCAACTCCAGAACGTCAAACTGACAAACCATTCATGATGCCAGTTGAGGACGTATTCTCTATCACTGGTCGTGGTACAGTTGCTACTGGACGTGTTGAGCGTGGACAAGTTAAAGTTGGTGACTCTGTAGATATCATCGGTATCGTTGAAGAGCCAAAATCTACTACTGTAACTGGTGTAGAAATGTTCCGTAAACTTCTTGACTATGCAGAAGCTGGAGACAACATCGGTGCTCTACTTCGTGGGGTTTCTCGTGAAGAAGTACAACGTGGTCAAGTATTAGCTAAACCAGGTTCAATCACTCCACACACAGACTTCAAAGCTGAAGTTTATGTTCTTTCTAAAGAAGAGGGTGGACGTCATACTCCATTCTTCTCAAACTACCGTCCTCAGTTCTACTTCCGTACAACTGACGTAACTGGTGTTTGTAACTTACCAGAAGGCGTAGAAATGGTTATGCCTGGCGATAACATCGAGATGACTGTATCTCTTATCGCTCCAATCGCTCTTGAAGAAGGTACTAAATTCTCTATCCGTGAGGGTGGACGTACTGTAGGCGCTGGTGTAGTAGCTTCTATCACTAAGTAATTTATTACTTACTATATGAAAAACCCATCTCGTGACGACGAGATGGGTTTTTTTTATTTCTAAATATGTGTAAACTGGAAAAAAGGGGGGAGTTTATGCAGAAAATATTACTTATTGAAGACGATACATCGATATTTAAGGCAATACAAGAAAGGTTTCTCCATTGGTCTTTTGCCGTGATACAACCAAGTGATTACCAAAATATCCTGCCAGATTTCTTGGAACAAAAACCCCAGTTAGTAATTATTGATATCCAGTTGCCTGCGTTCGATGGTTTTCATTGGTGTAGGGAGATTAGAAGACATTCGAAAGTTCCTATTATCTTTTTATCCTCTAGAGATCATCCGATGGATATGATTATGGCTATGCAAATGGGGGCAGATGATTTTATTCAAAAGCCTTTTCATATGGATGTTTTATTAGCTAAGGTACAAGCTATATTAAGAAGAACTTATGATTACGTGGAAGAAACGTTAGATGTTGTATATTGGAATGGAGCGATGGTAGATTATTCAAGGAGTCTATTATCAAAAGACGATAAGGAAGTTGAACTCACAAAAAATGAGCTATTCATCTTAAGGGTCCTTCTACAATCAGTGGATAAAATTGTTTCGAGAGATGATCTCATGAGAAGATTATGGGACGATGAGAAGTTTGTAAATGACAATACACTTTCTGTGAATGTAAATAGGTTAAGGTTAAAGCTTGAACAAATCGGGTTAGTGGATGTCATAGTTACGAAGAAGGGCTTGGGATATATAGGTATTACAAAGGAGGAGCTATGAGGCTGTTTTTATTATTTATACGAGAACGTATTAGTTGGATACTATTCTTTGTTCTGCTCCAGCTCTGGCTTAATCTTCTCCTGTATCTTGATATATCTTTTCAAGACACCTCTCTTGCCTATATGAATGCAGTAAATTTTTGTTTATTTCTCGCCTTTTTGTTATGGAGATATTTCAAAGAAACAAAATTTCTAAGAGAGTTATTAGAGATGTATGAAGATCAGTTGACCTTTGACCAAGTGATTGCTAAGTTACCGAAGGGACAGTCTGTATTTGATAAAATCATGATGAAAGAAGTTCAAAGCTTTGTCCTTTTAGGGAAACAAGAATTAAACGAATTTAATATAAACATACTGGAAGAAAAAGATCAAACATTATCCTGGATACATGAAATAAAAACACCCCTAACTAGTATGAAGCTGATGCTAGATAATGTAGAAGATACAGAGCAACGCAAAAGGTTAGAGGTAGAATGGCTTAGAATGCATATGCTATTGGATGAGCAACTCCATAATACTCGGCTTCCTTTTATCGAAAAGGATACAATAATAGAAGAAGTAAATTTACAAAAGGTCATCTATCAAGAAATTAAAGATTTAATGCCTTGGTGTAGAATACGTAATATAGGATTTGAAACATTAGATTTAAATCAGAATACGTTGACCGACCAAAAATGGCTCTCCTTTATAGTGAGGCAGCTAGTATCTAATGCAGTAAAATACAGTAAAGAAAACAGTGAAATACTGATATATGTAAAAAAGGATAAGATGGGTCGAATAATTCTTTCTGTAAAGGATGAAGGAACAGGTATTTCGGAGGCAGACTTGCCAAGAATATTTGAAAAGTCTTTTACTGGTAGAGTGGGGAGGGAAAGCACTGCTTCCAGTGGTATGGGACTATACTTAGCAAGAAATGCTGCGGAAAAGCTAGGCATTAAAATTACTGTTACTTCAAAAGTGAATGTGGGCTCTACCTTCTCCTTACAGTTTCCTTTAAAAAATGAAATGCTTCAAATACTCGGTAGGTGACAAAAATGTCATCTACTTTCTTTTATTGTCACCTAAAACAAACGATTTTTCTTCCTAATATAGTTAATATAGAGTTAACAATAAGTAGGAGGTAGACCATGGCGATATTACGAGGTCGAAAAATCAAAAAAGTATTTGGTAAAAAGTCTAATGCGCAAGAAGTGCTAAAGGATATAGATATGGAAGTTCAAGAGGGAGAGTTTGTAGGCATAATGGGTCCATCTGGCTCGGGAAAAACTACTTTACTAAACGTTTTAGCTTCTATTGATAAGGTTACTGCTGGAGTAATAGAGATTAACAATAATAATCTACAAAAAATGAAAGAACAGCAGCTTTCTAAGTTTCGAAGAGAACAGCTTGGATTTATATTTCAGGACTATAACTTGTTAGATACGTTAACTGTTAAAGAAAATATTTATCTTCCCCTTTCCGTAGGTAAGATCCCAAAAGCGCAAGGAAAGGCTAGAATTAGAGAAATTACAGAACTCTTAGGGATCGATGATATCTTAGATAAATATCCTAATGAAATCTCTGGAGGGCAAAAGCAAAGAACCTCTGCGGCCAGAGCATTGGTCGGTAACCCATCCATTGTGTTTGCAGATGAGCCAACCGGGGCCCTAGATTCTAAATCTGCTACTGCTTTATTAAGTAATTTAGAGAAAATTAATCAAGAAAAGAAAGTAACAATTATCATGGTTACACATGATTCAGTGGCTGCTAGCTTTTGCTCACGTGTCTTATTTTTAAAGGATGGTCAGATATATTCTGAGCTGTATAAAGGGGAAAAAGATCGAAAGCAATTTTTCCAGGAAATATTGAACACGCAGGGCGTATTAAGTGGTGATGGATATGACGCTTAATCAACTAGTTTTAAGAAGTATGAAAAAAAACATAAAGAGCTATTATCTTTATGTCTTTGCCTTAGTATTTAGCGTCACATTGTATTATTCCTTTGTAACGCTACAGTTTAATCCTACTATTGCTCAGGAGATTGGCAGTGGAAGGGTAGCTGCTACATTAACAGCAGCATCTTATCTACTCTTGTTCATCGTAGTTTTCTTTGTACTTTACGCAAATAGTTTGTTTATGAAGAGAAGAAGTAAAGAGGTTGGTTTATACCAACTCGTAGGTATGTCAAAAGGGCTTGTCACCAGACTGATAGCAATTGAGAATACAATTCTATGGCTTAGCTCAATTATCCTGGGTGTATTTGTAGGATTTCTTACATCAAGAGTATTTGTCATGATCCTACTAAAAATCTTAGAAAAAGATGCGTTTGTAGAGCTTACGTTTTCTTTAGAAGCTCTTGTAAGAACAATCCTTGTTTTTCTAATTCTATTAATTGTAGTGCTTGTCCAGACGGCTATAAAGATAAGAAGGGTGACATTGCTAACGCTTCTTACAACAAATTCTATTGCTGATGAGAAAGTGAAAAAGTTTAATGCCTTTGAATTGTTTTTAGGGTTTTTAGGTCTTGTTTTCATTGGCTATGGATACTATCTATCTGGCTCATTATTAGATTTAAGCAATATATCAGCTAATATGCTTTTATTTAAGATGTTGTCTATTCTTGGGTTAACAGTTGGAGGGACGTATTTAGTCTTTCGATTCTCTGTAGCATTCATTTTAAACCTAGCAAGAAAAAGCAAAAAAGGCTTAATGTCTATTCAAGATGTATTGTCGTTATCTACGATTATGCATCGGATGAAGTCAAATGCTATGTCTCTCACAACAATTACCGTGTTATCGGCAACGACACTTGCTATTCTCACGTTAACTTATATCTCTTATTATTCAACAGATGCTAGTTCTGAGGCGGTTGTGCCCTATGACTATGTCATGTACGAGGACACAGGGTTTGGCTTAGTGGAAGCATTTGATCAAGAGGGAATTGGGTATTCAAGGTATGACGTAAATCTACTAGCTGTCCAGGCTGATGTACAATCCTTACTAGTAAAAGAAAACGCTGATAGTACAGTATGGACTATGCAGGTAGTAAGCTTAGAGGATATACAGAACAAACTGCCTGATTTAACGTTAAAAGAGCAAGAGGGTATTATATTAGGCTATGATAGTTTGCGTACAGAAAATTTCAGGTTAGAAGGACAGAAACCCTTAGAGTTTAGAACTTCATCAGGGACAGAGGAGATATTCATTAAAGAAGTTTCTGAAGAAGTCCTTGTCCCTGATTATCATGAATATGCTTTTTTAACTGTTGTAGTATCCGACAACTATTTTCAAAGGCTTCTAAATGAACCTGAAACGAAGAAGCAAAAGCTTATAGGGTTGGATTTAAATAACAGGGAGCAAATAAAGAAAGCGGAAGAAGTATATAACGAAAATAAAGTATCAGTAGAGATTCCTTATTCAAGTGGTGTTGCTACAAGAACTGTAGAAATAGAATCTCAGGAAACCTATAGACTAGGCTTGCTCGATTCACTTGGTTTGACTATCTTTATATCTGGATTCTTAGGTTTGGCTTTCCTGATTGCAACCGGTAGCATTTTGTATTTTAGACAAATGTCAGAGGCTGATGAGGAAAAGGGCACGTATACTATTTTACGAAAAATGGGTTTTACTACTGGTGAAATAATGAAAGGTATACGAAGAAAGCAGCTATACAATTTTGGTTTCCCCCTAATAATCGGGCTATTTCATAGCTATTTTGCCGTTAAATCTGGTTGGGTTTTATTTGGTACTGAGCTAGTAGCACCTTTATTGATTACAATGGGGGTATATATTATTCTTTATTCTATATTTGCAATCCTTTCTGCTGGTTACTATCGTAAGGTAGTGGAGGATTCTCTATAAAAAAAAACCTGGTTTCCGAGGCTGGAAATCAGGTTTTTTTGCCTATAATTCGTGAGAAGTATCTCTCAGTTTATCGGAGGAGCTAGAAATACGCAGAACTGCTTCATTCAGTTCAGAGATTACTTGAGAGATAGTGGTAATTTCCTCATTAGATCTCATGCTCTGTGCTTTTATGCCTGAAATAGCAGAAGTGATTTCATGAAAAGAAGCTGTAACACTTTCATATTTTTTATTGCCCACTACTAGTAATTTATTCATCTCACCCACAGAGTTACTCATATCTTCTATCTTCTCATCTGTTTCTTCGATTAGGTCTTCTACGGTGCTAATAGCTTTTTTCGTTTCTTCCGCAAGATTTTTCACTTCATTGGCAACTACCGCAAACCCAGCACCTCGATCACCTGCATGGGCTGCTTCAATAGAAGCGTTAAGTGCTAGCAGATTGGTTTGATTGGCAATGGTGGTGACTAGTTCCACGACTTCTTTAATTTTATTTGATGAATCTTGTAAATCCTTCATCTTTTGTTGAAGTGTTTGTAAGCTTGTATCAATTAAATTCATTTGCTGGGTTTGTTGTTGAACTAACTGCTCTGCTTCTTGCGATGTTTCTTGTGTAGCTAAAACAAAAGATAGTCCTTTTTCGGTGAATTCCTCAATTGCTTCCACCTTGGTGCAAAGGGATGAAATTGAAGCACTAGTTTCTTCACTAACATTGGCTAGGATTTCCGATGCGTCTATTACTTGAACCTTCACCTTCTTTTCTTTTTCTCTGATACTTTGTCTCAGCCTTTCATTTTCTAATTCATAGGCCTCTAAGACGAGCTGCTGCTCTAAATTCAACAGCTTTGTAATAGCAGAAAGAGCTTGTATCTTTTCCTTCGTATTTAGATTTAGCACTAAGATTAATTGGGAGAACTCATAATAGAGCGTTTCAAAGGCTGCCATATACCATTTTGGTTCAAGCCCTATTCTTACATGTACTTGTGCTATTCGATAACGCTGTGCTATATACTCGTTGTTTATAATTCCTGAAAACATTTCAGACAAATGATCATACAAGGTAGTTTTTAAACGATCAATACTAGAGTGCTGGTTGATAATAGTAAGTAGTCTAGGCTCCGCACCGATTGATCGATAAAAATTTTCTACTGTTTTTTCTAATATTCCTTCTACATAGGGACTTAAGTGATAAATAAGTGTTAAATCCTCTTTATTCAAATGAATCATAGCGATCTGTTTCTGTATATCCGGATGCTCTTGTACGTCTAATGATATAGGAGCTTCTTTTGTTAAATCAATTGTAGGTTGTTTCTTCATAAAAAAGGCCATTCTTCTTCTCCTTTACGTTATGTAACGCTTAAGTCGTTACAATTCCTACATTATATCGGTAACAATTACCCTGTCTGAAGAATAGAGAAAACTAAATTGATAAAGTTAAGTGTATTGACATATGAGCTAGAAAGTTATAAACTTTCACATATTAGTAATCTAGTGTATGAAAGTGAGTGAGTGGAATGAATGCAGTTTTAGTTGCAGTAGGAGTTATGTTGGTTTTAAGCTTACTGCGTATAAATGTAGTGTTTTCTTTAATAGTAGGAGCGCTAGTTGGAGGTTTAGTGGCTGATCTGTCGCTTGCAGAAACAATCCAAGCCTTTACGACCGGTCTAGGTGAAGGAGCGACGATAGCATTAAGCTATGGATTGCTAGGAGGGTTTGCTATTGCAATATCCAAAACTGGAATACCAGATTTATTGGTTGGTGCAATTTTAAAACTTGTGAAAAGAGAAGGGGATTCTGGGAAAAGTGCCTTAGTTAAAACACTAATCTTTTTACTAATACTTATGATGGCTATTTTTTCTCAAAATCTTATACCTATTCATATAGCATTTATTCCACTACTTATCCCGCCTATTTTAAAGGTGCTTAATATGCTTAAAATAGATAGAAGACTAATTGCCTCCATTTTGGCCTTTGGTTTAATAACCCCTTATATGCTTTTACCATACGGTTACGGCGCTATCTATCAACAAATTGTTGCAACACAAATGGATTTATCTGGCTTAAAAGTTTCCTTATCAGATATCCCAACAGCAATGGCATTTCCTGCTTTAGGTATGGTATTTGGGTTAGTAGTTGCATTCTTACTTTACAGAAAGCCTAGAAGTTACAAACAAGACAATTTAGCAATTGATGAAATAGAAGTAAAAGTAAAAAAACGTAACATTGTATTTACAGTTATTGCTCTGCTAGCAGCTTTAATAGCACAGATAGGCACAGATTCGATGATAGCCGGAGCGATGGCTGGTATAGCGGTCCTTTACGTTACTGGGGCACTGCAAATGAAGGAAGCGGATCGCTTGTTAACAGAAGGAATGCGAATGATGGCATTTATAGGTTTTGTCATGATTACAGCTAATGGGTTTGCTGCTGTTATCAATGAAACAGGACATATCGCTAACTTAGTAGAGTCAACAGCAGACGTGTTATCTGGAAACGTGAGCTTAGCAGTGTTTATTATGCTTATAATTGGCTTAATTGTAACAATCGGTATAGGTTCTTCCTTTGCGACAATTCCAATTATCGCTGCTATTTTTGTTCCCTTGGCAATGGAGTTAGGATTAAGCCCCTTGGCTACAATAGCGCTCATAGGTACAGCAGGAGCTTTAGGGGACGCAGGTTCTCCAGCTTCTGATTCAACCCTTGGACCAACGGCAGGACTTAACTTCGACGGGCAACATAATCACATTTGGGATACTTGTGTTCCGACATTTCTTGTTTACAACATTCCATTAGTGTTGTTTGGATGGGTTGGTATCGTATATATTCTTTAATATAGAAGAAACAAAAATTCTGAAGGCATAAAATCTGCTATAACCTCATGTGTGATGGTAATGAAACGGACTATTAAAAAGTTAACAGGGAGTATGTGAGAGTTAGTCGCTCACATACTCGCTTTTTGATATTGTTATTGCTACAAAGAGATGTATACCACTTTTGCTTTGCCCACATCAGTTTCCTCCAACCAGTCCTGTATGCCCTTCTAATAAGTTAATCTAAGAGAAATGCAACCATAACAAGTCAGGGCTTCGCTACGGTCTTAGAAGCACCCTGCTGGCGTGTTTATGCAGAATAAAAGATATTGTTGTCTAAACCTATGACAATTGATTTATTTTTAGCAAAGTACGGTATTTAAGCGACCATATTATTTGTAATTTTCCTGGAAGGTTTATATACTGATACAGGATTAAAAGAGAAAGCAAGAAAAGCCTATTAAATATAAAATTAATTTCACCAAAAGACTTGCGGAATCTAGTGAAATTGTATATAATGTTGAATGTTGGTCTTTGACTGCGATGAAACGAGAGGTTACCGACACACCCGGCCGCTTTGCCATGGCGAGTGTACGGAAAATTTTCGTGGAGAATGTCTAGAAATTAGGCGAAAAGGAGGGAAAATAATGGCAAAACAAAAAATTCGTATTCGTTTAAAAGCGTATGATCACAGAATCCTTGATCAATCTGCTGAGAAAATTGTAGAAACTGCTAAACGTTCAGGTGCAAGTGTATCGGGTCCGATTCCACTTCCGACTGAAAGATCTGTGTATACGATTCTTCGTGCGGTTCACAAGTATAAAGACTCTCGTGAACAATTCGAAATGCGTACGCATAAACGTCTTATCGATATCGTTAACCCAACACCACAAACTGTTGACGCGTTAATGAAGCTTGATTTACCATCTGGCGTTGATATTGAAATCAAACTTTAATGGTAAAAGATAAAAAACAACAAATTATTTTAGGAGGTGTGACGAAATGACCAAAGGAATCTTAGGTAGAAAAATCGGTATGACGCAAGTATTTGCTGAGAACGGTGACTTAATCCCGGTTACTGTAATTGAAGCTACTCCAAACGTAGTTCTTCAAAAGAAAACAGTTGAAACTGATGGATACGAGGCTGTTCAATTAGGTTTCGAAGATAAGCGCGAAAAGCTTTCTAACAAACCAGAAAAAGGCCACGTAGCGAAAGCAAGCACTGCTCCTAAGCGCTTCATCCGCGAATTCCGCGGCTTGGATACTGCTAATTACGAGGTTGGTCAAGAAGTCAGCGTAGAAAGTTTTGCAGAAGGCGATGTAATTGATGTTACAGGTACTACGAAAGGGAAAGGTTTCCAAGGTGTTATCAAGCGTCATGGACAATCTCGTGGACCAATGGCTCACGGCTCTCGTTACCACCGTCGTCCTGGTTCAATGGGTCCAGTTGCTCCGAACCGCGTATTTAAACAAAAGAAATTACCTGGTCAAATGGGTGGAAACACTGTAACAATCCAAAACTTACAAGTTGTAAGAGTGGATGCAGAACGTAACCTTCTACTTGTTAAAGGTAATGTTCCTGGTTCTCGTAAATCACTAGTAGTTGTTAAGGCTGCTATTAAATCGAACTAATTCTCTGAAGAAAGGAGGAAACAGGAATGGCAAAAGTATCTTTATTCAATCAAGCAGGAACTTCAGTTGGTGAAATCGAACTAAGCGATAAAGTTTTTGGGATTGAACCAAATGAGTCTGTTTTATTTGAAGCTATTATTGCGCAACGCGCATCTCTTCGCCAAGGTAACCACAAAGTGAAAAATCGCTCTGAAGTTTCAGGTGGTGGACGTAAGCCTTGGAAACAAAAAGGAACAGGTCGTGCTCGTCAAGGATCTATCCGCTCTCCACAATGGCGTGGTGGTGGTACTGTATTCGGTCCAGTTCCACGTAGCTACAGCTACAAATTACCAAAGAAAGTACGTCGCTTAGCTCTTCTTTCAGCTCTTTCATCTAAAGTGCGTGAAGAAAGCATCGTAGTACTTGAAGGTTTAGCATTTGATGCGCCTAAAACAAAGGAATTTGCACAAGTGCTTTCAAATCTATCAATTAACAAAAAAGCGTTGTTTGTAACAGCTGATTTAGACGAAAACGTTGCATTATCAGCTCGTAACATCCCTGGAATTACAGTTGTGTCTGCAACAGGCATTAACGTATTAGATTTAGTTGGTCACGATAAATTAGTGATGACTAAAGCTGCAGTAGAAAAGGTTGAGGAGGTGCTTGGATAATGGAAGCACGTGATATTATTAAACGTCCGGTCATTACCGAGCGTTCTTCAGAAGCAATGGCAGATAAAAAGTACACTTTCGAAGTGGACACTCGCGCTAACAAAACACAAGTTAAATACGCAATAGAAGAAATCTTTGGAGTAGATGTTGAAAAAGTTAACATCATGAACTACAAAGGGAAATTCAAACGTGTAGGTAAATTTGGTGGTTACACAAACAAACGTCGTAAAGCGATTGTTACATTAACTGCTGATAGCAAAGACATCGAATTATTCGAAATATAATCCTTATAACAAGGAAGTAATAAACAAGAAGGAGGGAACAAAATGGCGATTAAAAAGTATAAACCAACGTCAAACGGACGTCGTAACATGACTTCACTTGATTATGCTGAAATCACAACAGATAAGCCGGAAAAATCACTTCTTGCTCCTGTTAAACGTAAAGGCGGCCGTAACAACCAAGGTAAAATTACTGTTCGTCATCATGGTGGTGGACACAAACGTCAATACCGTATCATTGATTTCAAACGAAACAAAGACGGCATTCCAGGACGTGTTGCTACTATCGAATATGATCCAAACCGCTCTGCGAATATCGCATTGATTAACTATGCAGATGGTGAAAAACGTTATATCCTAGCTCCTAAAGGCTTGGAAGTTGGAATGACAATCATGTCAGGTCCAGAAGCAGATATTAAAGTAGGTAACGCTCTTCCGTTACAAAATATCCCAATGGGTACTACTATCCACAATATCGAAATGAAACCTGGTAAAGGTGGACAGCTAGTTCGTTCTGCTGGTACATCAGCTCAGTTACTAGGTAAAGAAGGTAAATATGTAATCGTACGTTTACAATCTGGTGAGGTTCGTTTAATCCTTGGTGTTTGCCGCGCTACAGTTGGTGAAGTAGGGAACGAACAACATGAACTAGTAAACATCGGTAAAGCAGGTCGTAATCGTTGGTTAGGTAAACGCCCAACTGTACGTGGATCTGTAATGAACCCTAACGATCACCCACACGGTGGTGGTGAAGGACGTACACCAATCGGTCGTAAGTCTCCAATGTCTCCATGGGGTAAACCAACTCTTGGATACAAAACTCGTAGTAAGAAAAACAAATCCGACAAACTTATCATTCGTCGTCGTAAAAAATAATGTGGTTTTACTACGGTTCAAAGAGCGAGCCGTGGTGCAATCACGGAGGGAGGTTCCAGTATGGGTCGTAGCTTGAAAAAAGGACCTTTTGTTGATGATCACTTAATGAAAAAGGTTGAAGCACAACAAAATTCTGAGAAAAAACAAGTAATTAAAACTTGGTCTCGCCGTTCTACTATTTTCCCTAACTTCATCGGGCAAACAATCGCTGTATATGATGGACGTAAACATGTTCCTGTATACGTGACTGAAGATATGGTAGGTCATAAACTAGGCGAATTTGCACCAACTCGTGCTTATAAAAGCCATGGTGCAGATGATAAGAAAACAAGACGCTAATTTGAGAGGAGGTTATTCCAAATGTCACAAGCAAAAGCTATTGCTAAAACAGTGCGCATTGCTCCTCGTAAAGTAAGATTAGTCGTTGATTTAATCAGAGGTAAGCAAGTTGGTGAAGCGATTGCAATTTTACAACTTACTCCTAAAGCAGCATCCCCTGTTGTTGAGAAAGTTTTAAAATCTGCTATTGCTAACGCTGAGCACAATTATGATTTAGATGTTAACAACCTAGTTGTTTCTGAAATCTTCGTTGATGAAGGTCCAACTTTAAAACGTTTCCGTCCACGTGCAATGGGACGTGCAAGTGCTATCAATAAACGTACAAGCCACATTACAGTAGTGGTATCTGAGAAGAAGGAGGGATAATTCGTGGGTCAAAAAGTTCATCCTATAGGATTACGAGTTGGAATCATTCGTGGCTGGGAGTCAAAATGGTACGCTGGTAAAGACTATGCAAACTTACTTCACGAAGACTTGAAAATTCGTAAGTATATTGAAACTCGTTTAAAAGATGCTTCTGTTTCAACTGTTGAGATCGAACGTGCTGCTAAACGTGTAAATATTACAATTCACACTGCGAAACCAGGTATGGTAATCGGTAAAGGTGGTACTGAAGTTGAAGCACTTCGTAAACACTTAAACGATATCACTGGCAAGCGTGTACACATTAATATCGTAGAAATTAAAAGAGCTGACCTTGATGCTAAACTAGTAGCTGAAAGTATCGCACGCCAATTAGAAGGCCGCGTATCTTTCCGTCGCGCTCAAAAACAAGCAATTCAACGCACAATGCGTGCTGGAGCTAAAGGTATTAAAACTCAAGTATCTGGTCGTCTAGGCGGTGCTGACATCGCTCGTGCTGAACATTACAGCGAAGGAACTGTACCACTTCATACATTACGTGCAGACATTGATTATGCACATGCTGAAGCTGACACTACTTATGGTAAGTTAGGCGTAAAAGTATGGATCTATCGTGGTGAAGTCCTTCCAGTTAAGAAGAACTCTGAGGAAGGAGGCAAATAATATGTTAATGCCTAAACGCGTTAAATATCGTCGCGAACACCGTGGTAAAATGCGTGGTGAAGCAAAAGGTGGTAAGGAGATAGCATTTGGTGAGTTTGGTTTACAAGCTACTGAAGCTAGCTGGATCACAAGTCGTCAAATTGAATCAGCTCGTATCGCGATGACACGTTATATGAAACGTGGCGGTAAAGTTTGGATTAAAATTTTCCCACATAAACCTTATACGAAAAAGCCTCTTGAGGTACGTATGGGATCCGGTAAAGGTGCTCCGGAAGGTTGGGTTGCTGTTGTAAAACCAGGAAAAATTATGTTCGAGATTGCTGGAGTTTCTGAAGAAGTAGCTCGCGAAGCGTTACGCTTAGCATCTCATAAGCTTCCTGTAAAATGTAAGATAGTTAAACGTCAAGAAATTGGTGGTGAATCTAATGAAAGCTAATGACATCCGTGAACTTACTACAGCAGAAATTGAACAAAAGGTAAAATCACTGAAAGAAGAGCTTTTCAACCTTCGCTTCCAATTGGCGACTGGTCAATTAGAAAACACAGCTCGCATTCGTGAGGTGCGTAAAGCGATTGCACGTATGAAAACTGTGATTCGCGAAAGAGAAATCAGTGCAAACAACTGATAAAGGAGGTTTTCAGGCATGACTGAGCGTAATCAACGCAAGGTATACACAGGCCGTGTAGTTTCTGACAAAATGGATAAAACAATCACTGTATTAGTTGAAACTCATAAGAAACACAAATTATACGGTAAACGTGTTAGATATTCTAAAAAGTTCAAAGCTCATGATGAGCAAAACGAAGCGCAAATCGGCGATATCGTCCGCATCATGGAAACACGTCCGCTATCAGCTACAAAACGTTTCCGTTTAGTGGAAGTTGTAGAAAAAGCGGTTATTATCTAATTATAAATTTCGGAAATTAAATTCCGAAGGGAGGTAACCTAAGTGATCCAACAAGAAACTCGTATGAAAGTTGCTGACAACTCAGGTGCACGTGAAGTTCTAACTATTAAAGTACTTGGTGGTACTGGCCGTAAAACAGCGAATATCGGTGATATCGTTGTGTGTACAGTTAAGAAAGCAACACCAGGTGGCGTTGTCAAAAAGGGTGACGTAGTTAAAGCTGTTATCGTTCGTACTAAGAGTGGCGTTCGCCGTAAAGACGGAACTTACATTAAATTCGATGAGAACGCATGCGTTATTATCAAAGACGATAAAGGACCTCGTGGAACTCGTATTTTCGGACCTGTTGCTCGTGAACTACGTGACAACAACTTCATGAAAATCGTATCTTTAGCTCCAGAAGTTCTTTAATTTCCAGGAAAGTGCCAATCAAGGAGGTGCGACAGAATGCATGTTAAAAAAGGCGACAAAGTAATGGTAATCTCAGGTAAAGACAAAGGTAAAACAGGAGTTATCCTTACAGCTTTCCCTAAGCAAGACCGTGTTATTGTTGAAGGTGTAAACATCATCAAAAAACATATGAAGCCTAACCAAGCTAATCCGCAAGGTGGAATTGTAACCCAAGAGGCTGCGATCCACGTATCGAATGTTATGTTAATCGACCCTAAAACTGGCGAGCCGACTCGCGTAGGTTATAAAGTAGAAGATGGCAAAAAAGTTCGTGTTGCGAAAAAATCTGGTGAAATTATTAAATAAGTAAAGAGAAGGGAGGTACACACATGAACCGCCTAAAAGAAAAGTATCTTAATGAAGTTTCTCCTGCTCTAATGAGCAAGTTCAATTATAAGTCAGTAATGCAAGTACCTAAAGTTGATAAGATTGTTATCAACATGGGTGTGGGCGATGCTGTTTCTAACACAAAAGCACTTGATGCTGCAGTGGAAGAATTACAAACTATCGCAGGTCAAAAACCTGTAATTACGAAAGCTAAAAAATCGATCGCTGGATTCCGTCTTCGTGAAGGTATGCCAATCGGTGCAAAAGTTACATTACGCGGTGAGCGTATGTATGACTTTTTGGATAAATTAATCTCTATTTCACTTCCACGTGTACGTGACTTCCGTGGTGTTTCTAAGAAAGCATTTGACGGTCGCGGTAACTACACTTTAGGAGTAAAAGAGCAATTAATCTTCCCTGAAATCGATTATGATAAAGTTTCGAAAGTACGCGGTATGGACATCGTAATTGTAACAACTGCGAACTCTGACGAAGAAGCTCGTGAGTTATTAACACAATTCGGTATGCCATTCCAAAAGTAAAATAAGGGAGGCGAAAACGTGGCTAAAAAATCAATGGTCGTTAAACAAAAACGTACGCCAAAGTTCAAGGTGCAAGGGTACACACGCTGTGAGCGTTGTGGACGTCCGCACTCTGTATTGCGTAAATTTAAGCTTTGCCGTATTTGTTTCCGTGAACTTGCATACAAGGGACAAATTCCTGGCGTTAAAAAAGCAAGCTGGTAAACCCCTATAACTGGGAAGGAGGTAAATGTAATGACAATGTCAGATCCAATTGCAGATATGCTAACACGTATTCGTAATGCTAATATGGTGCGTCACGAGAAATTAGAAGTTCCTGCTTCAAACATGAAAAAGGAAATCGCTGAAATTCTAAAACGCGAAGGTTTCATCCGTGATGTTGAATATGTAGAAGATAGCAAACAAGGTATTATCCGTATCTTCTTAAAATATGGTCAAAATGACGAGCGCGTTATCACTGGTTTGAAACGTATTTCAAAACCTGGTCTACGCGTTTACGCTAAAACAAACGAAGTACCTAAAGTACTAAACGGTTTAGGAATTGCTTTAGTTTCTACTTCAAACGGTTTATTAACAGATAAAGAAGCTCGCGCTAAACAAGTTGGCGGAGAAATCGTAGCTTACGTTTGGTAATAATCAAACAAACGAATGGAGGTGCAACAAAATGTCTCGAGTAGGTAAAAAACCAATTGAGGTACCTGCAAACGTTACTGTAACAGTTAACGCTGATAACACAGTAGTAGTTAAAGGACCTAAAGGTGAATTAACAAGATCTTTCAACCAAGATATGAAAATTGAACAAGAAGGTAACATCATTACTGTAGTTCGTCCTTCAGAATCAAAAGAACATCGTACAGTTCACGGAACAACTCGTGCTCTATTAGCTAATATGATCACTGGAGTTTCCGAAGGATTTGCTCGTTCTCTTGAATTAGTTGGGGTAGGTTACCGTGCGCAACTACAAGGATCAAAACTTGTACTTAACGTAGGATATTCTCACCCAGTTGAATTCACTCCTGAAGATGGACTTTCTATTGAAGTTCCTTCAAATACAAAAATTATCATTAGCGGAATTAGCAAAGAACGTGTTGGTGCTTTAGCATCTAACATCCGTGCAGTTCGCCCGCCTGAGCCTTATAAAGGAAAAGGTATTCGTTATGAAGGTGAAGTTGTACGCCGCAAAGAAGGTAAAACAGGTAAATAATGCATTGCGCATTAGAAAGGAGTGACTACTGTGATTACGAAACAAGACAAAAATCAAGTTCGTAAGAAACGTCATGCACGTGTTCGTACAAAAATCACGGGTACATCTGAACGTCCACGTTTAAATGTATACCGTTCTAATAAACATATCTATGCACAGCTTATTGATGATTCAAAAGGAATTACACTAGTAAGTGCATCTACTATGGATAAAGATTTTAATGGAACAGCTGGTAATGTAGAAGCTGCTGCATCTATCGGTGAAACTATTGCTAAACGCGCAGTTGAAAAGAACATCAAGTCTGTTGTTTTTGACCGTGGCGGTTATTTATATCATGGACGTGTAAAAGCATTAGCTGATGCTGCACGTGAAAACGGCTTAGAATTTTAAGAAGAAGGAGGGACATATTTCATGCGTGGTATTGACCCAAACAAACTTGAACTTGAAGAACGCGTAGTAACAATTAACCGTGTTGCTAAAGTTGTAAAAGGTGGACGTCGTTTCCGTTTTACTGCATTAGTAGTAGTAGGAGACAAAAACGGTCATGTAGGATTTGGTACTGGAAAAGCTCAAGAGGTTCCAGATGCAATCCGTAAAGCAGTTGAAGATGCAAAGAAAAACTTAATCGAAGTGCCATTAGTTGGCGGAACAACTCCTCACCAAGTACTTGGTCATTTTGGAGCTGGATCTATTCTAGTTAAGCCAGCATCTGCCGGTACTGGAGTTATCGCAGGTGGACCTGTTCGTGCGGTATTAGAATTAGCGGGAGTAACAGATATCTTATCTAAATCTCTAGGTTCTAACACACCAATCAACATGGTACGTGCTACAGTAAATGGTTTATCTCAACTAAAACGTGCTGAGGACGTTGCTAAATTACGTGGTAAATCAGTAGAAGAACTGTTAGGATAAGGGGGGAAATTACAATGGCAACTAAATTAGAAATTACCCTTACTAAAAGCTTGATTGGAACTAAACCTAGTCAACGCAAAACAGTAGAAGCTCTTGGATTACGTAAAATGCATCAAACAGTGGAGCACCAAGACAACGCCGCTATCCGCGGAATGGTTGGCAAAGTAGCTCACTTAGTAACTTTAAAAGAAATTTAAGGTTTATCTTAGAATAAGGAGGTGCCACCATATGAAACTTCATGAGTTAAAACCAGCAGAAGGTTCTCGCTCTACTCGTAACCGTGTAGGTCGTGGTATCGGTTCTGGAAATGGTAAAACTGCAGGTAGAGGTCATAAAGGTCAAAATGCTCGTTCTGGCGGAGGAGTTCGTCCAGGATTTGAGGGGGGTCAAAACCCACTTTTCCGTCGTTTACCTAAACGCGGATTTACGAATATCAACCGTAAAGAGTATGCAATCGTGAACCTTGACACATTAAATCGTTTCGAAGAGGGTACAGAGGTTACACCTGCACTTTTAATCGAAACAGGTGTTGTGAGCAGCGAAAAATCCGGTATCAAAATTCTTGGTAACGGAACTCTTAACAAAAAGTTGACAGTTAAAGCTCACAAATTCTCTGCTACAGCAAAAGAAGCTATCGAGAATGCTGGCGGACAAACAGAGGTGGTTTAATGTTTCAGACAATCTCCAACTTTATGCGTGTGAGAGATATTCGAAATAAAATCATTTTTACTCTATTGATGCTCGTTGTATTCCGTATCGGTACGTATATACCAGTACCTAACGCAGATCCAGAAGTATTAAAGCAAACTGATGAGATGGGTCTTATTGGTTTCCTTAATACCTTTGGAGGCGGTGCTTTAAGCAACTTCTCTATTCTTGCAATGGGGATTATGCCATACATTACTGCATCGATTATTGTTCAGCTGTTACAAATGGACGTAGTGCCAAAATTCGCTGAGTGGGCGAAGCAAGGGGAAGTCGGTAGACGTAAGCTTGCACAATTCACTCGATACTTCACTATCGTGCTTGCATTTGTTCAAGCAATTGCAATGTCCTATGGTTTTAACCGTATTTATGGTGGTGGATTAATTCAAGATGAGGGTATCCTTACTTACATCTTGATTGCAATCGTATTGACTGCTGGAACAGCATTCCTTATGTGGTTAGGAGAGCAGATTACAGCGCACGGTGTTGGTAATGGTATTTCTATCATTATCTTTGCAGGTATCGTTGCTGCTATCCCAAATGCTGCTAACCAGCTGTATGCACAACAAATTCAAGATGCAGGCGATGCATTATTTATCAATATTGTAATCGTTGCTTTACTTCTATTAGCAATTGTGGCGGTTATTGTAGGAGTTATTTACGTTCAACAAGCGTTACGTAAAATTCCTATTCAGTACGCAAAACGTGTTGCTGGCTCTCAAGCTGGCGGACAACAAACACACTTGCCATTAAAGGTAAATGCCGCTGGAGTAATCCCAGTAATCTTCGCTTCTGCTTTCCTTATGGCTCCGCAGACGTTGGTATTATTCTTCGGTGAAAATAGTGTCACTAATTTCATCAGAGATATGGTAGATTACACACAACCAGTTGGTATGATCTTGTACATTGCTTTAATTGTTGCCTTCACATACTTCTATGCGTTCATACAAGTGAACCCAGAAAATGTTGCAGACAACCTGAAAAAGCAAGGTGCGTATATTCCAGGGATTCGTCCAGGGATCAATACACAGAACTATTTAACAAGCGTTTTATATCGTTTAACATTTGTAGGAGCGATCTTCCTAGCAGTAATCTCTATCATGCCACTTCTATTTGTTAAGTTTGCGGGACTACCTCAATCTGTACAAATCGGTGGAACGAGCTTACTGATTATCGCAGGTGTTGCACTTGAGACAATGAAGCAGCTTGAATCTCAATTAGTTAAACGTCACTATAAAGGCTTTATGAAATAATGTTGGTTTTTAGGAACTAATGTAACGTTCCTAAAAATCCACAAAATAGTCCTGGGGGGCATTAACGTATGAATATCGTTTTAATGGGTCTGCCTGGAGCTGGTAAAGGCACACAAGCAGATAAAATTGTTGAGAAGTACGCAATCCCTCATATTTCTACAGGCGATATGTTCCGTGCAGCTATGAAAGAAGGTACGGAGCTTGGTTTAAAAGCAAAATCGTATATGGATCAAGGTGCATTAGTACCTGATGAAGTAACGATTGGTATTGTTCGCGAAAGATTAAGCAAACCAGACTGTGATAAAGGATTCTTGCTTGATGGGTTTCCAAGAACCGTCCCACAGGCAGAGGCATTAGATGCTTTACTTGTTGATTTAAACAAGTCTGTGGATCACGTGGTGAACATTCAAGTTGAAAAAGATGAATTAGTCAAGCGTCTAACTGGTCGACGTATTTGTAAAGAATGCGGAACAGCTTATCATCTAGTGTTTAATCCTCCTGCAAAGGACGGGGTTTGTGACAAAGATGGTGGAGAGCTTTATCAACGTGCGGATGATAATCCGGAAACGGTGACTAACCGTCTGGAAGTAAATATGAAGCAAACACAGCCATTACTTGATTTTTATGATCAAAAAGGCGTGCTAACGAATATAGATGGCCAGCAAGATATTACAAAAGTCTTTGCTGACATTGATGCTCTGTTACAGGGCAACCGCATTTAAATAACCCGGTGCCCGTCTCAGACGACTATCCGGGAGTATGCAAGAAACGAAAATGTTTTTTTCGAGAGCTGCAAAAGCATATTGCGCCCGGTATACGTACCGGAGGAAATGAGAATGCTTTAAAGAGCGTCGGACCCCCTAGTCCACGTGCATTTTGGTTTCTGAAGGGGTATAATTGGTTTCGTGGAAGCATAAATCGAACGGGTACTAATGGAACTCATCCAACACATTCGGACGAACATGTTGACATGAGGGATAGGTTTCTTCCGTCAGTCTACTCGGGTGGATTGCAAGTAACGAAACCTTACGAGTGTCTTTCGAACATCTCTCATGATTTCCAAACATATGCTTATAGCGATTAGTTTCGTTTAATATGAGGCTATACTAACAGCAAATTACGTTTGAGTATTGATGAGAACCTGATTTGTATATAGAAGGGAGACAGGGTTGATGGCGAAAGATGATGTAATTGAAGTCGAAGGAACAGTTGTTGAGACTTTGCCAAACGCGATGTTTAAGGTAGAATTAGAAAACGGTCATACGATTCTTGCGCATGTATCGGGTAAAATTCGTATGCACTTCATCCGCATTTTACCTGGAGATAAAGTAACCATTGAATTATCTCCATACGATTTAACTCGCGGACGTATTACGTACCGTTTTAAATAATCTTTTGCACTCCGGACTACTAAGGAGGTTGGGTTAGATGAAAGTGAGACCATCTGTGAAGCCGATCTGCGAAAAATGTAAAGTAATTCGCCGACGCGGTAGAGTAATGGTAATCTGTGAAAATCCTAAACATAAACAAAGACAAGGATAATAAGAAGGAGGTGCACGACACATATGGCACGTATTGCTGGTGTTGACATTCCACGCGACAAACGCGTTGTTATATCATTAACATACATTTACGGAATTGGGAAAACTACTTCTCAAAAAGTTCTAGCTCAAGCTGGTATCTCTGAAGATACTCGTGTACGCGATTTAACTGAAGACGAATTAAACAAAATCCGTGAAGCAATCGGTACTTACAAGGTAGAAGGTGACCTTCGCCGTGAAGTATCATTAAACATCAAACGTTTAATGGAAATCGGATCTTTCCGTGGTATCCGCCACCGTCGCGGTTTACCTGTACGTGGACAAAATACGAAGAACAATGCTCGTACTCGTAAAGGTCCTCGTAAAACAGTTGCTAACAAGAAAAAATAATCGGTAAAGGAGGTTTCTTCTTAACATGGCACGTAAACAACAAACACGTAAGCGTCGTGTGAAAAAGAATATCGAATCTGGTATTGCTCACATTCGCTCTACATTTAACAATACAATTGTGACAATCACAGACATGCAAGGTAATGCAATTTCTTGGTCAAGTGCTGGGGCTCTTGGATTTAGAGGTTCTCGTAAATCTACTCCATTTGCTGCACAAATGGCTGCTGAAACAGCTGCAAAGTCTTCAATGGAACATGGTTTAAAAACTTTAGAAGTAACTGTTAAAGGTCCTGGTGCTGGTCGTGAAGCTGCAATCCGTGCACTTCAAGCTGCAGGTCTAGAAGTTACTGCAATTAAAGATGTTACACCAGTACCACATAATGGTTGCCGTCCACCAAAACGTCGTCGCGTGTAATAGGTGACTACTCGTTCATAATTATGTTTGAGAACATCATTTATTGTACAGACTGTAGTTGTGAAAAACAGCAATCAGTTAAACGATCGAATTCATGATGGAAAGACCTATACATTCGATGTTTTGAGGGAGGGTAAATTGGAATGATCGAAATTGAAAAACCAAAGATTGAAAGTGTAGAAATCAGCGAAAATGCCAAGTTTGGTAAATTTGTTGTAGAACCGCTCGAACGTGGCTATGGAACTACTTTGGGAAATTCTTTACGTCGTATCCTTCTGTCTTCATTACCAGGAGCAGCAGTAACTTCTATTCAAATAGATGGTGTATTACACGAATTCTCTACTATTGAGGGTGTTGTGGAAGATGTAGCATCTATTATTATGAATGTGAAAAAGCTAGCTTTAAAAATCTACTCTGATGAAGAAAAAGTCATAGAGATTGATTTTAAAGGAGAAGGAGTTATTACAGCAGCTGACATTACACATGACAGTGACGTAGAGATTTTAAATCCGGAGCTTTATATAGCTACAATCGGGAAAAATGGTCATTTCCGAATGCGTATGTACGCAAGTCGAGGCCGTGGCTACACTCCTGCTGATCAAAACAAACGTGAGGATCTTCCTATCGGCGTAATCCCGATCGACTCTATTTATACTCCAGTTTCACGCGTTAACTTTCAAGTGGAAAATACTCGAGTTGGACAACTGTCAAACTTTGATAAATTGACCCTTGATGTGTGGACAGATGGCAGCACCGGTCCAAAAGAGGCGATTTCTCTTGGAGCAAAAATACTAACAGAGCATTTAAATATTTTTGTAGGGATGACGGATGAGGCGAAGAGTGCTGAAATCATGGTTGAAAAAGAAGAAGACCAAAAAGAAAAAGTTTTAGAGATGACTATCGAAGAGCTTGATCTTTCGGTTCGTTCTTATAACTGCTTAAAACGTGCAGGTATTAATACTGTACTTGAGCTTGCAAGCAAGTCAGAAGACGACATGATGAAAGTAAGAAACCTTGGACGTAAATCTTTAGAAGAAGTTAGAGCGAAGTTAGATGAGCTTGGCTTAGGATTACGTAAAGAAGACTAAGCGAAATTTTGATATAGCTAGATATGAATTAATCACCAAAGGAGGGAAACATCCATGGGTTACAGAAAACTTGGACGTACAAGTTCTCAACGTAAAGCGATGTTACGTGACTTAGCAACTGACTTAATCATCCATGAGCGTCTTCAAACAACTGAAGCGCGTGCAAAGGAATTACGTTCTGTTGTTGAAAAAATGATCACTTTAGGTAAACGCGGTGACTTACACGCTCGTCGTCAAGCTGCTGCATATATTCGTCGTGAATTAGCAACAACTACTGATGAAGAAGGTAACGAGTCTACTGTTTTTGCTTTACAGAAATTGTTTGATGATGTTGCACCACGCTATGCTGACCGTCAAGGCGGTTATACTCGTATTATGAAAGTTGGTCCTCGTCGCGGAGATGGAGCACCAGTTGTAGTAATTGAGTTAGTTTAATTGAATGAACAGGGGAACCTGTTTTAAGTAAGAAGAAAGTTGAAGAGGGTTATGGTTTTTATTTACCATCCTCTTCTTTTTTCAAAACAGATTTATACGACATTATAAAAGCAGAGTGTTATGATGAGCGGACTTCTAGTAACGTCTCGTCTAGCTCTACGCACCTCATTTACAGATTGGGATTGAGCAACCAATCTAGAAATAAGTTATAGAAGAGCGCATTTCTCCAAATGAGGTGCGCGCTTTTTTAATTTGTCGTGAAAACATGAGATAATAGAGAGTAGCAGAGATGAGTGGGAGGAGGGCTTTAGAATGAAACCAGAAATAATATCCCTGCAACATACAATATATACATATGATGAAGAAGATACGACCAAGAGGCCTGCCGTAAATGATGTGTCCTTTTCTATATATGAAGGAGAATGGGTAGCAATTGTTGGTCATAATGGATCAGGAAAATCTACAATGGCTAAGTTAATGAATGGTCTTCTATTTCCTCAGGAGGGAAAGGTATACGTATTTGGAGAGCAATTGACCGAGGAAAATCTGTGGAATACACGTTCCCAGATGGGAATGGTGTTTCAAAATCCGGACAATCAATTTGTTGGTGCTACGGTTCAAGACGACGTGGCATTTGCTCTAGAGAACAACGGAGTCCCCTTTGAGGAAATGGTAGAACGGGTTAAAGATGCACTAGCAAGAGTAAACATGGTGGATTTCCTAAATAGCGAGCCACACCATTTATCGGGTGGGCAGAAACAACGAGTGGCAATAGCCGGTGCCATTGCTTTAAAGCCTAAGTTATTAATATTGGACGAAGCCACCTCTATGTTAGATCCGCAAGGAAAAGAAGAGGTGTTATCCACAGTAAGACAGCTGCGTGAGGAAACAGATTTAACGGTCATCTCCATCACCCATGATTTAGAGGAGACGCTTTTGGCAGACAGGGTGATCATGATGAATCAAGGGGAGAAGTATGCAGAAGGAACACCTCGCCAGATATTTGAGAAGGGTCAGGAGCTAGTAGACCTAGGTTTAGATTTACCGTTTGCCATGAACATGTCTAAGCTATTAATGTCAGAAGGCATCGAATTGCAAGCAGAACATATGTCGGAAGAAGAATTGGTGAATGATTTATGGACATCACACTTCAACAAGTAAGCTATGCCTATGCAAAGGATACCCCATTTGAAAAGCGTGCCTTGTTCCAAGTGGATATAAGCATACCAGCAGGCTCCTATCAGGCAATTATCGGTCATACTGGATCAGGGAAATCAACGGTTTTACAGCATCTAAATGGCCTGTTAAAGCCGACTGAGGGTATTGTTAGGCTTGGTGATGTAGAGGTGAAAGCAGGGCAGAAGAACAAGGATATACGTAGAGTAAGGCGAAAAGTTGGAATTGTCTTTCAGTTCCCGGAGCATCAATTGTTTGAAGAAACAGTTCTAAAGGACATTATGTTTGGACCAATGAATTACGGAGTTTCAGAGCAAGAGGCTAAGGCTAGAGCGGTAGAATTGATTGCCATGCTTGGTCTTCCGGAGGATGTGCTAGATAAATCACCCTTTGATCTATCAGGCGGACAGATGCGAAGAGTAGCCATTGCGGGTGTCTTGGCGATGAATCCAGAGGTATTAGTATTAGATGAGCCAACAGCCGGACTGGATCCTAGAGGACGTAAAGAAATCATGGAGCTTTTTTACCGAATTCATCAAGAAAAGGGCCTTACGACTGTTCTAGTTACACATAGTATGGAGGATGCAGCAAGATATGCCGACAGGATTGCTCTTATGCATAGAGGCAAATGTGTACTGGAGGGGTCTACAGAAGAAGTATTTGCAGATGAAGAAAGATTGTTAGATTATCGTTTGGAGCTTCCTCAAACAGTAAAGTTTCAGCGTACGCTAGAGAAGATGATGGGACGCAGGCTACCGACAATCTGCTTGACGGAGGAGCAGCTGGCAAAGGAATTAGCCCTATTTCTAAAGGAAGGGCGTGAGTAAGTATGCTAGAAAAAATGATCTTTGGCAGATTCATCCCTGGTGATTCCTTTATTCACCGAATGGATGCAAGAGCAAAGCTAATTTATGTGTTTTTATTCATTGCAATCGTCTTTATTGCAAATAACTGGATTACGTATGGCATTCTTATTTTGTTTACATTCATGATTATCAGATTGTCTAAAATTCGGTTCTATTTTTTAATTAATGGCTTAAAGCCAGTCGTTATCTTAATTATCTTCACGTTTTTATTGCATCTTTTCTTTACAAGAGAAGGGTCAGTAATTTTGGAATGGAAGTTTATTCGTATATACGAGGAAGGGTTAAAGCAAGGGATCTTTATTTCTATCCGATTCTTTGTTCTAGTGATTTTAACATCTATTCTAACGTTAACTACTACTCCCATCTCTATAACCGACGCTATTGAGATATTGTTGGGACCACTAAAAAAATGGAAGCTTCCTGTTCATGAGCTTGCACTAATGATGTCAATTTCTCTTCGCTTTATCCCAACGCTTATGGATGAAACGGATAAGATTATGAAGGCACAAATGGCAAGAGGCTCAGATATGACCACAGGCCGGATGAGAGAGCGCCTAAAGGCAGTAGTTCCACTGCTAATCCCGTTGTTTGTAAGTGCGTTCAAACGAGCGGATGATCTTGCTACAGCAATGGAGGTAAGAGGATACAAGGGCGGAGAAGGTAGGACAAGATATCGTCAGCTCTCGTGGTCTACTAGAGACACAATGAGCTTACTTTCTTTAGTAATATTAGCTGCTTTACTTTTCTATTTTAGGCAGTAATGGAGGATTTATGGTGAGACTTCGAGCAGTCATCAGCTACGATGGAAGTCAGTTTTCTGGTTATCAGGTACAGCCAGGAAAGCGGACCGTTCAATTAGAATTAGAGAAGGTTTTAACAAAGATTCATAAGGGAGAGGCTGTCAGAGTAGTTGCGAGCGGTAGAACAGATGCCGGGGTTCATGCAACTGGACAGGTCATTCACTTTGATACTACTTATACATTTCCTATGGATCGGTGGAGAACGGCATTAAACGTTCAGCTTCCCAAGGATATACGAGTACTCTCCGTGAAGCAGGTAAGGGATGATTTTCATGCCCGCTTTGATACGACTGGGAAGACTTATCGGTATATATGGTCGTTAAGTGACGTACACAGCCCATTTGAGCGACATTACAGCGTTCATGCAGAAAGATATCGTCCAAATATCGAAAGCATGAGAGCTGCCTCTAGACATCTTTTAGGGACACATGACTTTTCAAGCTTTTGTGCATCCAATACAAGTGTGAAGGATTTTGTAAGAAGTGTTCAGTCTATTGAATTTATATGGCATGAACAGTCGAAACAGCTGCACATGATCATCAGTGGAAATGGATTTTTGTATAATATGGTTCGGATTATTGCAGGTACTCTCTGGGAGGTTGGAATTGGAAAAATAGGGGAAGAAGACCTACCTAGGATTTTGCATTCCTGCGACAGAAAAAAGGCCGGAAAAACCGCACCAGCACACGGTTTATACCTGGAGGAAGTAAGGTATAAGGATTGAAGCAACTTTTCCAGGTGTTTTATGAAAAATACTTGACTATTGTATGCTCCTGGGGTATGATGATGTATGGTATTTTCATTAACCCCACAATATAAGCCCCGAAACTTATTGGTATGAGGATATAGAAAATTTTAGATCGAAAACGATTGAATTAGGAGGACAAAATACATGCGTACAACATTCATGGCTAAAGGTCACGAAGTAGAGCGTAAATGGTTAGTGATCGACGCTGAAGGCCAAACTCTTGGTCGTCTTGCTTCTGAAGTAGCTGCTATCTTACGTGGAAAAAATAAACCAACTTTCACTCCAAACGTTGACACTGGTGATCACGTTATCATCATCAATGCGGAGAAAATTCACTTAACTGGTAACAAGTTAAATGACAAAATTTACTACCGTCACACTCAATATGCTGGTGGTCTTAAACAACGTACTGCATTAGAAATGCGTAATAACTACCCAACAAAAATGATTGAATTAGCAATCAAAGGCATGCTTCCTAAAAACACTTTAGGACGTCAAATGTTCGGTAAGCTTCATGTTTATGCTGGAGCAGAACATCCACATGCAGCACAAAAACCAGAAGCTTATGAGCTTCGCGGATAATAATTAAGAGGAGGACATACCCTTGGCACAAGTTCAATATATCGGCACTGGTCGCCGTAAAAGTTCAGTAGCTCGCGTACGTTTAGTACCAGGCGAAGGAAACATTGTTATCAACAATCGTAGCATCGAAGATTATGTACCATACGAAACTTTACGTGAAATAATTAAACAACCTTTAGTAACTACTCAAACTCTAGGTAGCTATGATATTCACGTAAACGTTAACGGTGGTGGATTCACAGGTCAAGCTGGAGCTATCCGTCACGGAATCGCTCGTGCTCTACTTACTGTAGACCCTGACTTCCGTCCAGCTCTTAAATCTGCTGGATTCTTAACACGTGACCCACGTATGAAAGAGCGTAAAAAATACGGTCTTAAAGGCGCGCGTCGTGCACCTCAGTTCTCAAAACGTTAATATATTACGTTTCAAGACTCTCAACCTTTTTGGTTGGGGGTCTTTTTTAATGGAAGAATGACTGTTGACCGACAACTCATCTTATCCTCCCATAAAAAAATACAGAGTGACAATCTTCTAACCGTTCAATAAATTCTTCTTTACTGAACTTGTGCAAGAAAAGTTTTGAAGTGTATTGTTTGGGTTTTGTATAATTTCTTGTCTTCTGCTCAAATTATGAAAAGGTAAACCTACCACTTAAAAATCATTCAATGCTTTAAAAGAAATCGTTGCTAACTTGCTGATTGTAGCCTAAAGAAATGTTGACAGGCCAAACGCCATTATTGTGATCACTGGTAAAAAGGTGAAGTGTCTAATGGTTTGTGCTTTAAAAGATAGTCATAAATATAGAGGCTTATCTTTTTGTCATCAGAAAATCCTGGTCTATATTCCTAGTATAAAAATTACATTACATGATGAAGTGTTGACACTTTATATAGCATGTTATATAAAATACATAGGGTGCTATATAGATCGTGGTGAAGTTGTGAGTAAGAGAGAAAAACTCCAATTTTACCTATAAGTATTTTAAAGAGACAAACATTAGCTTGGTTAAACAATGGGTTTTTATTTAAGAATAGGTAAATTCCCAACAAGCAAATGGCTTATCTTTTGAACAAGCAAAGACAGTTATCAAAGATTATGAGTGGGCACTGAAATCACTCGAATCCTTCGATTAAATTGGTTCATATTTGTTTAGAATACGTTAAAAACAGAATTGCTGAAAATGCTATAAAGATAAACGAATGATTTTTTACACGAATGTATAGGTACCTATATTAAAATCATCAGCAGAGGAGTATTACAAGAAATGACTAAAGTTGACTTAAAAGCAAAACCTTATTTTTTATCTGACTCAGATATTCAATGGGTTACAGAAACGATCGCTTCAATGTCAATTGAAGAAAAAATCGGTCAATTATTTGTGAACATGGGATCTAGCCGTGATAAAGAATATTTGACAAGTGTTTTAGACAATTATCATATCGGTGCTGTTCGCTATAACCCAGGTACAGCGGAAGAAGTATACGACCAAAATAAAATTCTTCAAGAAAACAGTAAAATTCCTTTATTAATTGCAGCAAATACAGAGGCAGGCGGTAACGGTGCTTGTACAGATGGTACAGAAGTTGGGCTAGAAGTTAAAATCGGTGCAACAAAAGACGCTAAATGGGCGTATGAAATGGGCCGAGTTTCTGGTGTAGAAGCTTCTGCAATCGGATGTAACTGGAGCTTTGCGCCAGTCGTTGATATTAGCATGAACTGGCGTAACCCAATCATCTCAAACCGTATTTTCGGTTCTGACCCGGACCAAGTTCTAGAAATGAGCTTAGCGTACATGAAAGGTATCCAGGAAAGCGGAATCGCTCCTGCTGCTAAACATTTCCCAGGAGACGGTGTTGATGAGCGTGACCACCATTTATCTTTCGCACCTAATCACTTATCTTGCGAAGAGTGGGATGCTACATTTGGAAAGGTGTATCAAGGTTTAATTGATGCTGGTCTACCATCAATTATGGCTGGTCATATTCATCAACCAGCTTACTCAAAATTCTTCAACCCTGAATTAACAGATGAAGATTTATTACCAGCATCACTTTCTAAAGAATTAATCACAGACTTATTACGTGGTAAATTAGGATTTAACGGTGTTGTTGTAACAGATGCTAGTCACATGGTAGCGATGACATCTGCAATGAAACGTAGAGATATGCTTCCTACTGCTATTGCAGCTGGTTGTGACTTATTCTTATTCTTCAACGATCCAGATGAAGACTTCGGTTTCATGATGGATGGATACAAAAACGGTGTTATCACTGAGGAGCGTTTAGAAGCAGCTCTTACTCGTATCCTAGGTCTTAAAGCGTCACTAGGACTTCATAAAAAAGCGAAAACAGAAATCATGATGCCAAAAGAAGAAGCAATGAAACAAATCGGTCTTCCTGAAAATGTAGCGCTATTTAAAGAAGTTGCTGATCGCGCCATTACATTGGTAAAAGACAAACAAGATATCTGGCCTGTTACTCCTGAGAAATACAAACGAGTATTATTGGTTAACGTAAAAACGGCAGAAGGCGCATTTACTAAATTAATTAGCGGAAATAAACCTAAGCCAATTGATCTTCTGAAAGCAGAACTTGAATCAAAAGGCTTTGAAGTGGAAATTCACGTATCACCAATGGATAAAATCTCTGAATTACCACCAGAAGAACAAATGAAGAGCATCGCGAATGCTTATGCAGCAAAACGTCCTATTAAAGACTTAACCGACAAATATGATTTAATCATTAATGTTGCAAACGTTAAACCGGGTGAAGTAGTACAACGTATGACATGGAATGCTTTAAAAGGAACACCTGATATTCCATTCTATGTTCACGAAATACCGACTATTTTCGTTTCTGTAAATTACCCATTCCACTTAGCGGATGTTCCTCAAGTGAAAACATACATTAATGCGTATGATGGTAACAAAGGAACAATTGAATTATTAGTTGAAAAATTGATGGGTCAATCTGAATTTAAAGGTGAAGACCCAGTTGACGCATACTGCGGCTTTAAAGATACTCGCATTTAATTAACAAATAACCTGAACACCCTTAAGTTAGAGTAAAACTAACTTAAGGGTGTTTTTTCATGCAGTCTTTGTCTAACGCCAGCGTCTGCCGATAGGGGAAAAAAGAAGGAATTATACTTAGGAGATAGAATCATTATAATATGTAATTTTTTGGAACATCACTAATGCGAAAGAGGAGAATTAGAATGAGCTATCTGTCTATTTTTGAAGAAATAGTATCTATTACTAATACTGACTATGCTGGCTTTGAGGATAAGAGAGGCTGGGGGAAGCCAGATACTTATAGAAGAAAAATCAAAGGCATGGAAGCTGCAAATGAATTGACCCCAAATAAATTCACGAATCTCATTAATGACTATCTTGCCGATTTTCAGGATCACCATATGTATTTTGTGTTACACGGGAGTGAAGGAGCAAGGCCTGAAACAATTGGCTTTCAGGTGCGGAGAAGCGGGGATCTTTTATATATTACGGATGTTCAGGAGGAAAGCAGATTAAAGAAGGGTGATGCCATTCTATTAATAGATGGCAAAACCATACCCTCTATAGCTAGTGAAGAAAGTAGACTAATCGGGGAAACGATGGTTGAAAGACAGCATTGGATGCCTGTTCTTTTAGGAACAGAGCGTATAGAGTTACAGAATGGGCTTCAACTAGAAATAAATAAATACGAAAGAAAAGAACGAGCTCCTATTTACCGTGCTGAAAATCTTACGAGGGAGACACTGATGCTCACCTTCTCAGACTTTAACGATTATCAAGCTATCCGCCATTTTATTGAGCAAAATAAGCCTCGACTTCAAAAAGCAAAAAATCTCATCATAGACGTACGAAATAACAAAGGTGGGAATGTACATGCTGTTGATGAGTTGCTCCCATTTCTTTTTAAGCAAGAGGAAAAACCAAGCTCTGAGATTCCGGAAAGAGAGTTTAACTGCACTAGCAGGAATGTGGAGCTATTTTCGAAACAAGTAAGTGAGGCAAAAAGTTTTCAAATAGATGAACAAACACTAAACATGTTAGAGACTGCTCTTTCTACTTTAGATTCAAATAGAGATGTGGGTTTTACTGTTATTGATTTTTCTTCTTATATTGAAGAAATGGGAGATGAATTTCAAGGAGAGAGATATCCGCTAAACGTTATCCTGTTAACGGATTATGGATGTGCAAGTGCTGGGGAGGACTTTGTGAGAGTAGCATTGGAATCTTCTAAGGTCACAGTGGTCGGCCGTGCAACGATGGGAATAAACGATTACAGTGATTTACTACAAGTCACATGGAATGGAGAATTCTCTTTCTTCTATCCGTTTTCTAGGGTAAAAGAAAAAACGGTTGTGGACTCAATTCACGGGAAAGGGATTAAGCCACATTATTATATTGAATGGTCACCTGATTTCATTCATCAAGACAAGGACTTGGAGCTGGCATTAGAAATGCTTGAAGTGAAAATATAATATACAAAGTCCTGACCAACATTCTGTTTCCCTCATAGAAAGCGTCCGAAGCAGCGGAGAACCTGAGTTCTAAAAACAAGTAAGCACTTATGACCTTTATCAAATGATAGATCATAAGTGCTTACTCATTCGATTTGCCCCAGCCTTATTTTTCGCAAGCAATTCCGTCTTTGTCTCGATCCTTGCTTTTATTTGCTTCATACAATTCTTTTGAGACATGTGGCTTGTGCTTTGTTTTACCACCTTTGTTTTTTACGGAAGTCGTTTTAGCAACTCCACCCTTATAATCCTTGTTTAGCTCTGTACAGTTTTTATAAATTTTGCTCCTGCTTCTACATTATTAGCAAATCCGTATGAGATGCTAAAGAGCAAAACGAAAGAAAGAATAGCCGCAAACATTCTCTTCATTTATAAACCCCTATTATTTACCTTTTCGTATCAATATACTCCAAATCGTAGTATGAAGCAATAGAGTTATCACCTGGGAAATAATTTGTATATTTTAGTAGATTTCTATTAATTAAGAATTATGTAAAAGGATATTGTATCCCTTTTGGGAGAGGTGTATAGTAAGGGACGATTAAAACAGTTAGGGGGGAGTTAAGTGATTGAATCGGAAAGGTTCATCTATCGAAAGTACGAGGATAGTGACTTGGAGTTTTTAGCTTCCATGCTCTCTGATCCTGAAATGGTGAAATTTATTGGGGGAGGAAACACTCGAAATCTACAGGAGTCCAAGGAATTTTTAGCTTGGATCTATGGTCATTATCAGAGCGATGATGAATATGGGTTAAAATTGATGATTCGTAAAAGCGATGGAGCTCTTGTAGGTCACGCAGGAATAGTTCCTCAACGGATAGAGGGAATGGAGGAATTAGAAATAGGTTACTGGATTGCAAGTGATTATTGGGGTAAAGGGTATGCAAGTGAGGCTGCGCAAACGTTTAAGAAGAGGGGGACTGAAGTAATAAAAGCAAATCGGCTCATTTCTTTGATTCAAATAGCTAATAAAGCTTCTAGAAAAGTTGCCGAAAAAATAGGTATGGCTTTGGAAAAGGAAATTATGCTTAAGGGCAAGGAAGTCTGTGTTTATGTATATAACAAATAGAGAGAAGCTGTGATTGATGAGAAATAAGTTTAATGTGGTAACTACCACTTTACTTGCGAGTATCTTTTTAGCTCGCTTTGGAACCTTTCTAGTAATACCGTATCTAACGCTATTTTTATTGAATGAATTTGATTTTACGGGAGTTCAAATAGGGACAATTCTATCTACCCTTGCATTTTCTGGACTTATTATGAGTTTTTTTATAGGACCCTATATCGACAAGTTCCCGAAAAATAAAGTTATATTAGCGGGTCTTGTAGGATATCTGGCATGCTATATCTATTTCCCTTTTATTGATGAATATGCTGGGTTTATCGTATTTGCGGTTGTGTTAGGGATGAGTCAATCTACAGTGGAGCCTACATACCGAGTACTTCTGAGTCTCTATACAGAGCCCGAAAATAGGAGACTTATCTTCAATATCCGCTATTTTTTAATTAATATATCGGCAGCTATCGCACCACTAACATCTGTCTATTTTCAAAGGTTTGGGTTAGAAAATATCTTCTTTGCAGTAGCTTTCATCTTCTTTATAAACATACTTACCTTCCTGGTGTTATTTAAGAGGTATCCAGTGGAGCAGCCGATTGTTCCGGCTAGGAAGCCGAGTATTTTCTCCTCCTTTTACGTTTTTAAGAAAGACTATGCGTTTGGAGTATTTGTTTTAGGCTTAATCTTTATTAGCTTTGGCTATAGTCAATTTGATTCCACTTTCAGTCAATATCTTGGAAAAACCTTTGATGTAGAGATAGCCGTTCAATATTTTGCTTGGCTAATTACGACAAATGCTATTACAGTGTTAATCATTCAATATTTTGTCTATAAGATTGGAGAGAAAATTAGTACTACTACTTCTATCATGATTGGTAGTGGAATGCTTGCACTTGGGCTGCTAGTCTTCGGTCAAAGCCCAAATATTGTCGTTCTAATAATAGCAATGGTCATTTTTACTGCAGGTGAAGTGCTCGTTTTTACAATGGTAGATATACATATAGATGGAATGTGCGAGGACCATGAGAAGGGAACCTACTTTGCTCTGTCTGGAGTGAAATCGATTGGGAGAATATTAGGTCCGAGTACAGGGGGGCTTTTATTGGATAATGTAGGTAGTGGAGCAGCCGTCTTTTTTATTATTTCCGTAGTAACCCTACTGGCTGTTCCTTCTTTTTTCATTAGCTCAAAAATCAAGCCTCGTTTCTAATCATACTCTTTGTCCCTCATACGTATAATGAGTGCAAAAGGAGAGATGAATCTGAAAAAATGGCTAGTAATATCTGTGTTGTTTTTAGTATCTCTAGTTGCAGTAGTATATGGTACAAGAGCGAGTGATATTGGTTTCTTTTTACCAGAGCCACTAGCTGGGGTGAAGATTGTCATTGACCCGGGACACGGGGGAATTGATGGTGGTGCAAGTCATGGAGAGATTGTGGAAAGAGATATTACCTTGGCTATGTCACTAAAGCTAGAGAAGTTGTTAAAGTCTCAAGGGGCAACAGTGGTAATGACTCGTAGTAAAGAAGGAGATGCAATTGCGGAGCATAGGCCGAACGAAGAATATCGAACGACGCGTTCGCGGAAAGTAGCAGATCTTCTTTTGCGAGAAGAAATTATTAATAATACAAAGCCAGATATCGTTATTAGCCTTCATGTTAATGCAGTGCCGGAAGATAGATGGAGAGGCGCTCAAGTTTTTTACCATGCAACGGGCCATGAGAATAGTGAGCCTTTGGCAAAAGCAATTCAGGCATCTATTCGAAATAATATTGGCAACACGGAAAGAGAAGCGCTTTCTATTAAACAAGTTTATGTGTTGAAAAAGGCAAATGCACCTGCTGTATTAGTTGAAACAGGGTTTATAAGTAATGACGAGGAGCGGGCTCTTCTCACTACTGATAAGTATCAAAATCAAATGGTGGAAGCGATTGCAGATGGTATACGCTCGTATGTTGAGGAAACCGTTTATTAGGCAATCTTAGGGAATCTAGACACCTACCTATGGTATACTAGTAAAGATGATTTTATCTTTTAAGGGGAGTGTCTACAAAATGATTAATGAACAACAAGTTCGTGCGTTACTTGGAGAATTAACAGATCCATTTTTACATAGAACTCTAGAAGAAACAAATGGGATTACCCAGGTCTCTATTAAAGAAGAGAAGCAACATGTGAGTGTAAAATTGGCTATTGCAAAGGTTAATTCTGCCGAGCAAATGCAACTTCAAACAAAGGTAGTAGATATATTAAAAAAAGCTGGAGCTAACACAGTTGGAATACGCTTTGAGGAATTGCCGAAAGAAGTGTTGGAGCAGTTCCGTGGGAAGGGCACGGAGGGGGACAGTGAGAATTTATTATCTCCAAACAGTAAAGTAAAAATTATCTCCATCGCTTCTGGTAAAGGAGGAGTTGGGAAATCTACTGTTTCTGTTAACCTTGCCGTAGCATTAGCGCGATTAGGGAAAAAAGTAGCGTTAGTAGATGCCGATATTTATGGCTTTAGCGTTCCTGATATGATGGGGGTTAAGGACGTACCACAAATTAAAAATGATCGTATTATTCCGGTAGAGAGAAAAGGTGTAAAGGTTATCTCTATGGGATTCTTTGTAGAAAACAATGCTCCAGTTGTATGGCGTGGACCAATGCTAGGAAAAGTATTAGATCAATTCTTTAAAGATGTGGAATGGGGAGAGCTAGACTTTCTACTATTAGACTTACCACCAGGAACTGGAGATGTAGCATTGGATATCCATCAAATGCTACCGGCTTCTAAGGAAATCGTTGTAACAACTCCTCATCCAACGGCAGCATTCGTTGCAGCTAGAGCTGGTGCTATGGCACTTCAAACAGATCATGAGATTCTAGGTGTCATTGAAAACATGGCTTGGTTTGAATCTAAATCGACTGGTGAAAAGGAATTTGTATTTGGAAAAGGTGGAGGTCCAAAGCTTGCTGAAGAGCTTCGAACAGACCTACTTGGCCAAATACCACTTGGTCAGCCTGACTGGAATGACATAGATTTCGCTCCATCCGTTTACGGAGAAGATCATGATACAGGAAAGCTATACTTAGATATAGCAAAAAAAGTAATCGAAAAATCATAAGAAAAGGGCCGTTTCCTATAAAGGAAGCGGCCTTATTTTCCGGAACCTTCTCCGCCTTTTCCTCCATCTCCACCTTCTTTGCTTTCTTTATCTTTTGATTCTCCGCCTTCTTCGGATTTACCACCAGCTTCTTCCACAAGCTTTTGCCATTTTGCTTGTAAGGCAGGACTATTGATAGTTTCTTCTACTACCTTTTCCATTTCCTTTCGAATGTCACTCGACTTTAGAGCCTTTTCCAACTCTTTTTTCATTTCTGGAGAAGAAAAGAATGCTTCTAAATCCTTCAGGTAGTCTGAGTCCTTCATCATGTTCTTCATCAAGTCCTCTTGCTGCTTCTGCATGCTCTTTGCCATCGTTTCAGAGAACTTTGGATCTTGATATACTTCTTTCCAAAAATCCTCGGCCTTTTTCGAAAGCATCGTTTCTTCCACAGATTTTTTAACCTGATCATTTTCAATGATTAGCATGTCTTGGAACTGGGAGTCAGCTAAGATAGTACGAAGAGCTTTTTTCCCTTCCTCTGTCTGTAGCGCATCAACCACCATTTTTTTATTATCTTCATAAGAAATGTTCGTTGAAGAGTCGCTACACCCTGCTAAAACGACAAGTGTAAATAAAATTAAGGAAAAATATTTCATTATATACTTCACCCTCCTTTCATGTATTGTTCACATTTACTTGAGAAATATGTATTGACTTCAGGAAGAAATAGATTTTTCTATATCTTATTTGATACAATCAAATGAGGAAATAGAATTATATGGAGGAAATTTCGCTGTGACTATTCGAAATTGGTTTAAATTTTTTATAAATGCTATGTTAATAGGTGGGATTACAACGGGTATATTAGGATTATTTATCCGTTGGGACGACGCTTTTGCAAAATACTTTGAAGCAGGTGAATGGGGTGAGTTCCTTGCTGCCTTTGCTTTTATGGTAGTTATGGGATTCACTATAAGTGTTATTGCGCAAATGGGCTTCTTTGCATATTTAACTATTCACCAAATGGGCGTGAATATATTCAGATCCTTAACACTTTGGAACTGGGTACAATTATTAATCATCGCGTTTGTTATTTTTGATTTAATTTTCTTCCGATTCCGCCCGAATGCTGAGACGTCTGCTGATGTTTGGCTTTATACAGGTCTATTGGCTATCTTAATTATTACTGCTGTGGTTGTAGCAATTATTAAAGCGAATAAAACAAAAAAACATGCCCTTATCTCTGCGATGTTTTTCATGATTGTTGTATCAACGATTGAATGGCTGCCAGTGTTAATGGTTAGAGCGGATAATGTCGATAGCTGGGTTACTTTATTATTGTTCCCAATCTTAGCTGTTAATGCATATCAATTAATTGCTCTACCAAAATACAATGCAAAATCTGACGAAGATCGCGCGAAATTAGAGGCTAGAAGAAAAGCGAGAAGAGAAGGAAATGCTGTAAAAAAAGATTAAAAAAAGCATCGGCTGTGTGCCGATGCTTTTTTTAATTTGGATAGGACTTTGTTTTAACCTTTAACTCAAAAATGTTTTGTTCAATTGTGACAAAATCTGTTGTTTGAAGAATCTTAGAAAGTTCTTTTATGTCTACTCGTTCTTGTTGGTGAAGAGGTACAGTAATGATATCACCTTTTTCTAGCTTAGGAAATTCTTCTAACCAATACTTACTCGATCCCAGGGAGTTTATCTCGTGCGCCCATGCTTGTTTTTGTAATTCGTATGGAAACTCGTAGTCTATCGTTCTAAACCATAAAGGTTTCTTTCCTATCGCCTTTTCAAAGCGCTCTACTTCTCTGTCGAATAATCCTTTATCTTCTATATAAGTGATACCTTCTTTTCCTAATAGTCCGATTGGGATTTTCTTTTCATTCATTAACTCAATTATTTCTTCCGACCTTTCGATCCACTCAATACTTATAAAAAACTGAGGGTATGGAGTCTCTAAGTTATTAATAAGTTCCTGGACGTCCTCTCTTCCGAAGGTTAAATCAATCGTTAGAGTATTTCCGTAAGTACCTTGAGAGATGACTGTTGGGTTTTCCGTTACTTGAAATACAGGTAGTAAGCTAGGATAATTGCTAGGATAGATTAAGAGTAAGAAGAATAAAAACAATGAGGAGACTATTATTAAAAGCCTTGTTTTCAAAGCACACACACCTTTTCGAATTGGTATTTAGTTAATTTTATGATTTGCTGTTGACATTCATGTTTAAAAGATGCTAAGATACAAAAGTCGTCAAAACGACAGCGTAACTTGATTGAAAAACTCAAAAAAAGTTCTTGACTTTGGTTTTGATGAATGATAGAATGATTGAGCTGCTAAATCAGTAGCGCAAACTAATGAAGATAAAAAAGTTCTTGACTCTTCGATAAGAAGATGATAAACTTGAGAAGTTGTCAAAAAAACAACTGACATGAACATTGAAAACTGAACATGCAAAACGTCAAGATATACAGCGATTGAAACATATCGCAAAACAAACATGACATC